>CALJXB010000377.1 GCA_937974415.1 uncultured Kiloniellales bacterium | reverse complement strand
CCGACGGAGTCATGATCGGCCGCGGCGCCTGCGGCCGGCCGTGGCTGCTGAGCCAGGTCAAGGCGGCGCTCGAGACCGGCCGCCTGCCGGCGCCGCCGAGCCTGGCCCGTCAGCGCGACCTGGTCCTCGAACACTACCGGGGCATGTTGAGCCATTACGGTCAGGAACGCGGCCTGCGCGTGGCCCGCAAGCACCTCGCCTGGTACGTCCAGGACTTCGCCGCCGCAACGGAAGCTCGCCAGGCCCTCAACCGCGCCGTGGATCCAGGATCTGTTATGTCTCTTTTGTCTTCTATATATAAGGAAGAACAAAATATTAGAGGAATATCTTAGCAAATCACATGAATGATGGATCGAAGATATCCCTGTTGGACGGTTGCGACCCTGGCGCGGTCTTAAACGCGCTTCCGGCGCCGGTCATCGTGGTCGACGAGGGCGACCGCATCGCCTTTGTGAACCTGGCGGCCGAGCAGTTCTTCGACAGCGGCGCGAGCACTCTCCTGGGCCGCGCGCTCACGGTCCTGCTGCCGGACGACAGCACCGTCACGGCCCTGGTGCGCCAGGCGCGCGGCGAATCTCGCAGCATCTCCGAGTCCGCCGTCACCATTGATGCCCTGCGCGCGGGCCTGCGCCATGTTTCGGTCGAGGTGGCACCGCTCGGCGAAAGCGCGGGCTCGATTGTCATTTCGCTCCACGAGCGCGCGATCGCCCGCAAGCTCGACCGCCAGTTCGGCCACCGCAAGGCGGCACGCTCGCTCTCGGCCATGGCGGCGCTGCTGGCCCACGAGGTGAAGAACCCGCTGTCCGGCATCCGCGGGGCGGCCCAGCTTCTCGAGCAGACCGCGGGCGAGGAGGACCGCGCCATGACCCGCCTGATCTGCGAGGAGACCGACCGTATCGTCGCCCTGGTCGACCGCATGAACCTCTTCGCCGACGAGGGCCCCATGGTGCGCGGCGCCGTCAACATTCACGAGGTCCTGGACCGGGTGGCCGCGGTCGCGGCTGCGGGCTTCGCCCAAGGCCTGGCGATCGTAAAGAACTACGACCCCTCGCTGCCGCCGGTCGACGGCCACCGCGACCTGCTGGTCCAGGCGCTCCTGAACCTGGTGAAGAACGCGGCCGAGGTGGTTCCCCCGGGCCACGGGCGCATCGAGCTGAGGACCCGCTACCGCCAGGGCGTCCGCCTGGCCGTGCCCGGCGGCGGCGCCCGGGTCGACCTGCCCCTCGAGGTCAGCGTGCTGGACAACGGCCCCGGGGTCAGCGCGGACATGGCCGCGCGGCTTTTCGAGCCCTTCGTGTCCAGCAAGTCCAACGGACGGGGCCTGGGCCTGTCGCTGGTCGCCAAGGTGGTGGGCGATCATGGCGGCGTGGTCGAATTCGACAGCGAACCGGGGTCGACGGTGTTTCGCCTGATGCTGCCCGCGGCGCAGTCTGAGGCGACCGACGAAGATCTCGGCGAGGAGCGAGAGTCATGAGCGGTGCAACCATCCTGGTCGCCGACGACGACAAAGCCATCCGCACGGTGCTCAGTCAGGCGCTGGGGCGCGAGGGCCACTTGGTGCGCACCACCTCCAATGCCGCGACCCTTTGGCAATGGGTGCAGGCAGGCGAGGGCGATCTGGTCGTCACCGACGTGGTCATGCCGGACGAGAACGGGCTCGATCTCGTGCCGCGGATCCGCGACCTGCGGCCCGAGCTCAAGGTCATCGTGATGAGCGCCCAGAGCACCTTGCTGACCGCCGTCAAGGCGACCGAGCGGGGCGCCTTCGAGTATTTGCCCAAGCCCTTCGACCTGCGCGATCTCATCACCCATGTGAACCGGGCGCTCAGCGAGCCGGCCGACCCGGCCCATCAGCGGGACACGGCCGCCAGCGGCCCCGAGGAGGAGCGCCTGCCCTTGATCGGCCGCTCGCCTGCCATGCAGGAGATCTACCGCACGTTGGCGCGGCTCATGGCCACCGATCTGACCGCCATCATCACTGGTGAATCGGGAACCGGTAAGGAGCTGGCGGCGCGCGCGCTGCACGACTACGGCAAGCGCCGCCACGGCCCCTTCGTCGCCATCAACATGGCCGCCGTGCCGCGCGAGCTGATCGAAAGCGAGCTGTTCGGCCACGAGAAGGGCGCCTTCACCGGCGCCACGGCGCGCGCGGCCGGGCGCTTCGAGCAGGCGGCCGGCGGGACGCTGTTCCTCGACGAGATCGGCGACATGCCGCTGGAGGCCCAGACCCGGCTGCTCAGGGTTCTACAGGAAGGCGAGTACCTGAGCGTGGGCGGCCGGCTGCCGATAAAGGCGAGCGCTCGCATCATCGCCGCGACGCACCGGGACCTGCGGCAATCGGTGCGCCAGGGCCTGTTTCGCGAGGACCTCTTCTATCGCCTCAACGTGGTGCCGATCCGCATGCCGCCGTTGCGCGAGCGCGGCGAGGATATCGCCGAGCTGCTGCTGCATTTCCTCGACCGTGCCGAGGCCGAAGGGTTGCCGAGGAAGCGCCTCGATGCCGAAGCCATGGCGGTTCTCAAGGGCCATGCCTGGCCCGGCAACGTGCGCGAATTGGAGAACCTGGTCCGTCGCCTTGGCGCCCTTTACAGCCAGGACGTGATCGGCGCCGAGGTGGTGCGCCGTGAGTTGAGCGCGGAGATCCCTGCCGAGACTCCAGCAGAAGGCACCGACGCGGCGCCCGAGGCGGCGGGCGACAGCTCCATCGGGGCCGCCGTCGAGCGGCACCTGCGGGCCTATTTCGCGGCCCATGAGCGGGACCTGCCGGCCTCCGGACTGCACGGCCGAGTCGTGCGCGAAGTCGAGCGTCCCTTGATCGAACTATCGCTGGCCGTTACCGGCGGCAATCAGATCAAAGCCGCGAAAATGCTCGGCCTGAATCGAAATACTCTGCGCAAAAAAATACGAGAGCTAGACATTCGGGTGATTCGCGGCCTTAAATAGGCTGTGGCAATTATACAACAAGCGAGACTCCTGGGTCACAGTCAGGACCGCGCCCCGTGATCGACGATACGACCGCCCCGAACACGCCGCCTGGTTTGCCGCGCCGCGCCGTACTGCGCTTCCTGTTCTGGTCGCGCCGGGTCCGCCTCGAGCGCAACTTGGCCATCGTTCTGGCCTTCGCTGCGGTTGCCGCGGGCACGGCGACCTTCGCGGCGATGACCGGCAACCTGCCGATGGCGGTCGACACTTGGGACATCCTGCTGCTGCTCAACCTGGACCTGGTGCTGTTGCTGGCGCTGGGCGCCTTGATCAGCCGCCGCTTGGTCTACGTCTGGGTCGCTAGCAAGCGGGGCGCGGCGGGCGCCCGCCTGCATGCCCGGCTGGTCGGGCTGTTCAGCCTGCTGGCGGTCACACCGACCATCATCATCGCCGTCTTCTCGGTCATCATGTTCGACTTCGGCCTGCAGGGCTGGTTCAGCGACCGGGTACGCACGGCGGTCAGCGAGTCGGTGGCGGTGGCCGAGGCCTATCTCGAGGAGCACCAGCAGGTCATCAAGGCCGACATCCTGGCCATGGCCCAGGACCTGAATCGGCAGGGCCCGGCCTTGCGCTTCAACGCGGCGCGTTTCAACCAGCTGGTCGAGACCCAAACGGTCCTGCGGTCTTTGACCGAGGCCGTGGTGTTCGACGGCTCCGGCCGGCTTTTGGCGCGCGCCGGCCTCGGGAGGCTGCTCTCGTTCCAGCCGCAGATTCCCTCCTGGGCCGTCGACCGGGCGCGCGAAGGCAAGGTCGTCATCCTGACCGCCGGAACTGACGATCGGGTCCACGCCCTGGTCGAGCTCGACAGCTTCAACGACATCTTCCTCTACGTCGGCCGACCCGTCGACCAGAGGGTGCTGGCCCACATGGACCGCAGCCAGGGGGCGGCAAAGCTCTACGAGGAGATGGAAGGCCAGCGCTCCGACTTGCAGATCCGCTTCGCCATGATCTTCGTTGTGGTGGCGCTGCTCCTGCTGCTGGCCGCCATTTGGGTCGGCCTTGCCGTCGCCAACAACTTGAGCCGGCCGATCGGGAACCTGATCTTCGCCGCCGAGAAGGTCGGGGCGGGCGACCTCACGGCCCGGGTCGATCAGGGCCTGGGCCGGGACGAGATCTCCTCGCTGCTGCGCGCCTTCAATAGCATGACCCAGAAGCTGGAGACTCAGCAGCACGAGCTGCTCGACGCCAACGAGCAGATCGACAACCGCCGGCGTTTCATCGAAGCCGTCCTCTCGGGCGTCACCGCCGGCATCATCGGCCTCGACCGCGACGGCTGCATCACGCTGCCGAACCGCTCGGCCTGCGAACTGCTCCAGAGCGACGCCAAGAAGCTCTCCGGCAGGGCCTTGGCGAAAGTCATGCCCGAGGTCGCTCCCTTAATGGAGAAGGCGCGCCGGCGCCCGGGGCACATCAGCGAGGCGGAGATCGCCCGCAACGAGCCCGACGGCACGGTGCGCAGCCTCTTCGTGCGCATCCAGGCCGACAGCGACGAGGCCGGCGTCAGCGGTTTCGTCGTGACCCTGGACGAAATCACCGAGCTGCTGGAGGCGCAACGCAAAGCGGCCTGGGCCGACGTGGCGCGGCGCATCGCGCACGAGATCAAGAACCCGCTCACGCCGATCCAACTGTCAGCGGAACGCCTCAAGCGCCGCTACCTGTCGCAGATCGAGAACGACCGCGAGACCTTCGAAACCTGCACCGACACGATCATCCGGCAGGTTGCGGAGATTGGCCGCATGGTGGACGAATTCTCGTCCTTCGCCCGCATGCCCGAGCCCTCCCTGAGCGATCACGACCTGGTCGAGATCGTTCGCCAAACCGTGTTCCTGCAGAGGAACGCGACACCGAAAATCAACTTCGTCTGCGATTTGCCGGACGAGCCGGTCGTGCAATCTTGCGACAGCCGGCAGATCGCGCGAGCGGTCCTGAACCTCCTGCAGAATGCAGCGGACGCGATCGAAGGCAGGCAAGACAAGGCCAACGGGGGTCTGCCGCCCGGCGAGATCCGCATAACCCTGTCGGAGTCTCCAAGTGGCCGGCGGATCGAGATCCGGGACAACGGCTGCGGCTTGCCCAAGAAACTCCGCCATCGCCTGACCGAACCCTACGTGACGACTCGCGCCGGCGGAACGGGTCTCGGCTTGGCCATCGTAAGAAAGATCATGGAAGACCACGACGGCAAGGTCTCGCTGAAAGACAACCCCGACGGCGGCGCCCAGGTGGCGCTGCATTTCTCGCCCGGCGAGGACTCTTCCGCCCGCCGGCGCAGACAAGACTCATCGCTTGAATCCAAGGCAGGTGCCCATGGCGCGTGAAATCCTCATAGTCGACGACGAGGCCGATATCCGGATGCTGATGGCCGGCGTCCTCACCGACGAAGGCTACGATACGCGCGACGCCGCAGACGGCCACAGCGCTATCGAAGCCCTGCGCAGCCGCATGCCCAGTCTCGTCATCCTGGACATCTGGCTCCAGGACAGCGCGCTCGATGGGCTCGATGTCCTCAAGATCATCGTCCGCGACTATCCGAACCTGCCGGTCGTGATGATCAGCGGGCACGGCACCATCGAAGTGGCGGTCAACTCCATCAAGCTGGGCGCCTACGACTTCATCGAGAAGCCCTTCAAGGCCGACCACTTGCTGCTGGTGGTGGAACGGGCGATCGAGGCTGCCCAACTGCGCCAGGAGAACGAGGAATTGCGCCTGCGCGCCGGACCGCCAAGCGACCTGCTCGGCAGTTCGATCACAATGAATCAACTGAAACAGGCCGTCACCAAAGTCGCGCCGACCGGGAGCCGCGTCCTGATCACCGGATCCGCGGGGTCCGGCAAGGAGATCGTCGCGCGTTGCCTGCACGACCAATCCCGGCGCGCCACGGGACGCTTCCTGGTCCTCAACTGCGCCACCATGCATCCCGAACGCATGGAAAGCGAACTGTTCGGCAGCGAAAACGCCTGGGACGGATCGGATGCCACCGCCAGGGTCGGCGTCTTCGAACGCGCCCACGGCGGCACCTTGCTGCTCGACGAGGTCGCCGACATGCCGCTCGAGACCCAGGGCAAGATCGTCCGCGTCCTGCAGGAGCAGACCTTCGTGCGGGTGGGCGGCAACCGGCCGGTGGAGGTCGATGTTCGCGTCTTGGCCTCCACAAACCGCGACCTCATGACCATGATCGCCGAGGGGCGCTTTCGCGAAGACCTCTATTACCGGCTCAACGTCGTGCCAATCCGGGTGCCGGCTTTGCGCGAGCGCCGGGAGGACATCCCCGAGCTGATCGACTATTTCATGGATCATGCCGCCCAAATGGCCGGCCTGCCGTCGCGCCATCTTTCCGACGACGGTGTTGCGGCCTTGCAGGCCTATGATTGGCCAGGCAACGTGCGCCAGCTTCGTAACGTGGTGGATTGGATTCTCATCATGGCCCCGGGCGAAACCGACGAGCCCGTCACCTCCTCCATGTTGCCGACCGACATCGGTGACATCGCGCCGGTCATCACGCGCCCGGAGGCGGCCCAGGAAGTCATGGCCCTTCCTCTGCGCGAGGCGCGCGAAGTCTTCGAGCGGCAGTACCTGGAAGCCCAAATATCGCGTTTCGGCGGCAATATATCGCGCACCGCCGGCTTCGTCGGCATGGAGCGCTCGGCCCTCCACCGCAAGCTCAGGACCCTCGGAATCGCGCCCGGCGAACGCCACTAGGTCGAATTCTCAAAACCCGGACGAACCATGCAAGTGATTATCTGCGGCGCCGGTCAGGTCGGCTTTAACATCGCGCGCTATCTCGCCAGCGAGGACGCCGACATCACCGTTATCGACCATCTGCCCGAGCTGGTGCACAAGATCACCGATCTGCTCGACGTGAAGGGCCTGGTCGGCTTCGCCTCGCACCCCGATGTGCTGGAGCGGGCAGGGGCGGCGGATGCGGACATGGTGATCGCGGTCACTTATGCCGACGAGGTCAACATGATGGCCTGCCAGATCTGCCACTCGCTGTTCGAAGTGCCCACTAAGATCGCCCGGGTGCGCGCGCAGAGCTATCTGCACCCCATGTGGGCCAACCTCTTCTCGCGCGAGCACATGCCGATCGACGTCATCATATCGCCGGAGATCGAAGTCGCGCGGGCGATCGCGCGCCGGCTGGAGCTTCCCGGCGCCTTCGACGTCATCCCACTGGCCGACGGCAAGGTGAGCCTGATCGGTGTGCACTGCACCGAGGAATGCCCGGTCCTGGATACCCCGCTCAGGCAACTGACCGACCTGTTCCCCGACCTGCACATCCTCATCGTCGGCATCTCGCGCGGCGGCGAAGGTATCGTGCCCTCGGGTGAAACGGAGCTGCGGGCGGGCGACGATATCTACTTCGTGGCAGAGACCGAACACATACCGCGCGCCATGCCGGCCTTCGGCCACGAGGAGACCGAGGCGCGGCGGGTCATCATCGTCGGCGGCGGCAACGTCGGACTCTATCTCGCCGAAATCGTCGAAAAGGAGTACCCGCACGTTTCTCTGAAGCTCATCGAGCTCGACAAGAAGCGGGCGGAGTTCGTCGCCCAGTCGCTCGAGCGCACGGTGGTCATCAACGGCAATGCACTCGACTCGGAGATCCTCGAAGAGGTCAATGCCCGCACCGCGGAAACGGTGGTCGCGGTGTCGAACGACGACGAGGTCAACATTCTCGCCTCCATGCTCGCCAAGCGCTACGGCTGCCGGCGCGCGGTCACGCTCATCAACAAAAACACCTATGAGCCGCTGATCGGCACCCTGGGGATCGAGACCGTGGTCAATCCGCGGGCGATAACGGTGTCGCGGATTCTCGAGCACGTGCGCCGCGGCCGGATCCGCTCCGTGCACACCCTCTCGGAAGGTTTCGGCGAGCTGATCGAAGCGGAGGCCCTGGAGACCTCCAGCCTGGTCGGCGTCCCCTTGCGCGACGCCAAGCTGCCCGACGGCGTCGTCCTGGGCGCCTTGGTGCGCAACGAGGAAGTCATCATTCCGCGCGGCGATACCGTGGTGAAGGCCGGCGACCTGGTCATCCTCTTTGCCGCCAGCGAGGCGGTGAAGAAGGTCGAGAAGCTGTTCGCGGTCAAGCTCGAGTTCTTTTGATGGCGGGCGCTCGCGGTTCCCAACGGGTTGCGTCCGCAAGCGGGGGCAGGGATGGCTCGGCGGGCCCAGGCAACGGGACGCGGCCGGCCGCCCTGCTATTCGACTGGGACAACACCCTGGCCGATACCTGGCCGGCCATTCACCATGCCCTGGTCGTCACCTTCCAAGCCATGGGCCGCGAGCCTTGGACTTTCGAGGAAACCCGTGCGCGGGTGCGCGCCTCGGCCCGGGACAGCTTTCCGGCCCTGTTCGGCGCACAGGCCGAGGAGGCCATGAGCATCTTCTACAGGTGTTTCGAAACCGATCACTTGGCGAAGCTCCGCGAGCGCCCCGGCGCGACCGACATGCTGGAGCGCCTCGACGCCGCCGGCTACTACCTGGCGGTGGTCAGCAACAAACGCGGCGATCTTCTCCGCCAGGAGGCCGAGGCCCTCGATTGGACCCGGCTGTTCCGGCGCCTGGTCGGGGCGAACGATGCCGAGCGGGACAAGCCGGCCATCGCGCCGGTCCATTTGGCCCTTGCCGATAGCGCCATCCCTCCGGGTCCGGACGTCTGGTTCGTCGGCGATACCGATATCGATCTCGCCTGCGCCGCCAACAGCGGCTGCATTCGCGTTCTCCTGCGCGCCGAGCCGCCGGCTGCCGGAGAGTTTGCCGATCACTCGCCGGAGCGCTACTTCGCCACCTGCACCGCCCTGGCGGACCTCTTGACCGCCGACGGCACCTGATTCACCGCCCGGGATCCTGCGATAACAAGGAGTTGACCGATTTTAGGCCCATATCCTGCGAGTTGCAGGCGGATACGGCGTTTTCTTTTCTTCCTGTATCGGCAATACTAGATCGAGTAGAAGGTCGCAGCCACGATCGGGCCGACAGGAGGTGTGCTTCGCTTCGGATGCGATAGTGAGGTGACGGGGCGAATTCCCCGTCGAACGAGGCCATTTGACGCGTAAACAAGACAAAAAGGGGGGGACGGGCAATGGCAGCGGAACGATCCCAAAACGTCCAGGACGTTTTCCTGAATCACATCCGAAAGAACAAGGTGCCGGTCACGGTTTTCCTGGTGAACGGCGTGAAACTGCAGGGCGTCATCACCTGGTTTGACAATTTCTCGGTTCTGCTGCGCCGGGACGCCCATTCCCAGCTGGTGTACAAGCACGCGATCTCGACGGTCATGCCGACGGTCCCGATCCAGCTCTTCGAGCCTGACAAGGAGGAGGCCGACAACGGCTAGGTACAGGGACAGGCGCGAGGCGGACCAGCAGCCCGAATCAAGCGAGCAGACGGTACGTGAAGGGCCCGGCCAGACCGGTCGGGCTCTTGTCATACACCCCCAAGTCAAGACGGCGCGGCACGGCGCGCGCAGCCCCGAAGCGCGCTTGGCGGAGGCCGTGGGACTGGCCGAGGCGATCGACCTCGAGGTGGTGCGCCAGGACATCGTGCCGATCGGCCGACGGCGACCGAGCAGCCTCATCGGCAAGGGCGCGGTCGACTCCCTGGGGCATCTCGTGCGGGTCTGGGAGATCGACGTGGCGGTGGTCAATGCCGCGCTGACGCCGATCCAGCAGCGCAATCTGGAGCGCGCCTGGGACTGCAAGGTGATCGACCGTACAGGGCTGATCCTCGAGATCTTCGGCGCCCGGGCCCGCACCAAGGAGGGCAACCTTCAGGTCGAGCTGGCCGCGCTCACCTACCAGCGCTCGCGGCTGGTGCGCTCCTGGACCCACCTGGAGCGGCAGCGCGGCGGCTTCGGCTTTCTCGGCGGCCCCGGCGAGAGCCAGCTCGAGATCGACCGCCGACTGATCGGCGAGCGTATCGCACGGATCAAGAAAGACCTGGAGCAGGTCAAGCGCACCCGGGCGCTCCATCGCCAGGCGCGGCGGCGGGTGCCCTATCCGGTGGTCGCCCTGGTCGGCTACACCAATGCCGGCAAATCCACCCTATTCAACCGACTCACCCAGGCCCAGGTCGTGGCCCAGGACCAGCTCTTCGCGACCCTCGACCCGACCATGCGGCGCGTCGAGCTCGACGACGGACGCGAGATCGTCCTCTCCGATACGGTCGGCTTCATCTCCGATCTGCCGACCGATCTGGTGGCGGCCTTCCGGGCGACCCTGGAGGAGGTGACAGAGGCCGATCTCATCCTGCATGTGCGCGACATCGCCCATCCGGAAAGCGAGGCCCAGCGCCGCGACGTGGAAGACATCCTGGCCAGCCTCGGCATCGACGAAACGGCCGGCGCCCCGCGGCTCGAGGTTCTCAACAAGATCGACCTGCTAGACCCGGAGGCGCGCTCGATCCTGGAAAACCAACTTGGAAGGCGCGCCGGCGCCGTCGCCGTGTCGGCGTTGACGGGGGAGGGTTTGGACCAGTTGACCCGAGCGATCGCCGCTCAGCTCTCGAAATCGACGGGTGCCGTTCGCCTCACCGTGCCGCTCTGCGACGGTGCCGATCTCGCCTGGCTCTATGCCAACGGCCAGGTGTTGAACCGCGAGGACGACGAGGACAGCGCCCATCTCCTGGTGCAGCTCGACCCCGCCGACCTGGCGCGCTTCGAGCACCGCCGCCGCGTCACTTGACGCTCCCGTAAATCCCATGCCCGCCCTTGCCGCGGCGCTTTATCGTCGCTAAGAGCCAACCATGTCGATCGACCCTGCTATCGTGCAACGCTTCGTCGAGGAGATCGCGGCCGAGGAAATCGTGCCGCGGTTCCGCTGCCTGGCGGACCACGAGGTCCAGGCCAAGAAGGGCGGCGAGATCGTCACCGCGGCGGACATCGCCAGCGAGGCGCGGCTAACGCGCTTGCTCCAAGATCACTTGCCGGGCTCCCACGTGGTGGGTGAGGAGGGTACCTCGGAGCGGCCCGAGGTGCTGGACCTGCTGCAAGGCGAGGACCCGGTCTGGCTGGTCGACCCCGTGGACGGAACCGCCAACTTCGCGGCCGGCCGCCCGACATTCGCGGTGATGGTCGCCCTGGTCGAGAAGGGGGCGATCCGTGCCTCCTGGATTCACGAACCGAGCCTGGAGCACACAGCGGTGGCGGAATCCGGCAGCGGTGCCTGGATCGGTGACCAACGCCTGAGCGCTGCCGCTGCCGTACCGCTCTCCGAGATGCGCGGGACCCTTCATGCCGGAGACTACATCGACCCGCAGCTGCGTCGGCGCATCGACGCCTCCCGGGAAAGCCTTGGAGCGATCCCGTCCTTGCGCTGCGCCGGTGCGGAATACGTGCGTTTGGCGGCGGGCAGTCTGAACTACGTCCTATTTCCCGATAAGGTCCTCGAAAGCAGAGACGCCGGCGAGTTCCACTACACGCTCTTCACCAAGATGATGCCGTGGGACCACGCGCCCGGCGTGCTCTTGTTCACCGAAGCCGGCGGTCTGGCGCAGACCTTCGACCGGCAGGTTTACGATCCCTCACGCCGGGACACGCCGGGGCTCCTCATGGCGCCCGACGAGGCGAGCTGGGAGGCGCTGCATGAGGTCCTTCTCGGCTAGCGGCCCTGGACTCAAAATCGGCGTTGAACTGGCGCTCTTCTTAGGCTTGATTGGGGTTTAGATTGCGCCGCCTGATCGGCGGGCTATGAGAGGGGGGCTGAGCGTGGCACAGGAGTTTCCGAGCGAAGCGCGGGTGGTCATCGTCGGCGGCGGCATTGCCGGCTGCTCGATCGCCTATCATTTGACCAAGCTGGGCTGGTCGGACGTGGTGCTGCTGGAGCGCAAGCAGCTCACCTGCGGCACCACCTGGCACGCCGCCGGCCTGGTCGGCCAGCTGCGCGCGACCCTCAACCTGATCAAGTTGGCGGTCTACACAACCGATCTCTACAGCGGACTGGAGGCCGAGACCGGTCAGGCCACGGGCTTCAAGCAGAACGGCAGCCTGGGGGTCGCCAGCAATGCCGAACGCTTCGAGGAGCTGAAGCGCGGTGCTTCCATGGCCCGCATGGCCGGCCTCGAGGTGCAGGTCATTTCACCCACGGAGGCGCGCGAGCTCTATCCGCTCCTCAACATCGAGGATGTGGTCGGCGCTGTGTTCCTGCCCAACGACGGCCAGACCAACCCGATCGATACCACAATGGCGCTGGCCAAGGGCGCGCGCACCGGCGGCGCCAAGATCTTCGAGGACACCAAGGTCACCGCCATCCGCACCGCCCCGGGGCCGGCCGGGCCGAGAGTAATGGGCGTCGCCACGGACAAGGGGGACATCACCGCCGAGTACGTTGTGAACTGCGCCGGCATGTGGGCCCGCGAGGTCGGCCTCATGGCCGGCGCCCGGGTGCCGCTGCACGCCTGCGAGCACTACTACATCCTGACCGATCCCATGCCCGACGTTCCGGCCGGCCTTCCCGTGCTGCGCGATCCCGACGGCTGCGCCTACTACAAGGAGGACGCCGGCAAGATCCTGCTCGGGGCCTTCGAGGGCAACGCCCGGGCCTGGGGCATGGACGGCATCCCCGAGGACTTCAGCTTCGACGAGCTGCCCGGCGACATGGACCACTTTATGCCCGTGCTGGAAGGGGCCATGCACCGGGTGCCGGCGCTCGAGAGTGTTGGATTGCGCAAGTTCTTCTGCGGCCCCGAGAGCTTCACCCCGGACGTGCGCTACTACCTGGGCGAGACGCCGGAGGTGCGTAACTTCTTCGTCGCCGCCGGCTTCAACTCGATCGGCATCCAGTCGGCCGGCGGCGCCGGCAAGGTGATCTCCGAGTGGATCGTCGACGGCCACCCGCCCATGGACGTGGCCGACGTGGACATTCGCCGGGTCATCCCGTTCCAGAACAACAAGCGCTACCTGGAGCAGCGGGCGCCGGAATCCCTCGGCAAGCTCTACGCCATGCACTGGCCCTACGATCAGCCCGCGACCGGGCGCGGCGTGCGCACCTCGCCGCTGCACGAGCGCCTGGCCGCCCGGGGCGCCTGCTTCGGCGAGGCGGCCGGCTGGGAGCGCGCCAACTGGTTCGCCCCCGAGGGCGTCGAGCCCAAGTACGACTACAGCTACCAGCGCCAGAACTGGTTCCCCTACGCGGCGGCCGAGCACAAGGCGGTGCGCGAGGCGGTCGGCCTGTTCGACATGACCTCCTTCGCCAAGTTCCTGGTCGAGGGGGCGGACGCCGAAGCGGTGCTGCAACGGATCTGCGCCAACGACATGGCGGTGCCGCCCGGCAAGGTGGTCTACACCCAGTGGCTGAACGAGCGCGGCGGCATCGAAGCCGACCTGACGGTGACCCGCCTGGCCGAACACAGCTACATGGTGGTGACCGCCGGCGCGGCGGCGACCCGCGACTGGACCTGGCTCAGGCGGAACACGCCCGAGGACGCCCGCTGCACCGTCACCGACATCACCTCGGGCCTGGCGGTCTTGAGCGTCATGGGCCCCAACAGCCGGGATTTGCTGTCGCGGGTGACCGACGTGGATCTCTCGAACGAGGCCTTTCCCTTCGGCACCGCCCAGGAGATCGAGCTCGGCTACGCCACCTTGCGGGCCGTGCGGGTCACCTTTGTCGGCGAGCTCGGCTGGGAGCTCTACGTGCCCAGCGAGTTCGCGGTCCACGTCTTCGATACCATCATGGCCGAGGGAGATGATTTCGGCCTCAAGCCGGCCGGGCTCCACGTGCTCGATTCCTGCCGCATCGAGAAGGCCTTCCGGCACTGGGGTCACGACATCACCGACGAGGACACGCCGCTGGAGGCCGGCCTCGGCTTCGCCGTGCGCCTCGACAAGAACGCCGACTTCATCGGCCGCGACGCCCTGCTGAAGCAGAAGGAGGCGGGCAAGCTCACCAGGCGCCTGGTCCAGTTCGCCTTGGAGGACCCGGAGCCGCTGCTCTATCACAACGAGCCGGTCTACAGGGACGGCGAGGCGGTTGGATATCTGACTTCGGGCAACTACGGCCACCACCTGGGCCGCGCCGTCGGCCTCGGCTACGTGAACAATCCGGACGGGGTGACTGCCGACTGGGTGAAGGACGGATCGTATGAGATCGAGGTCGCCTGCGAGCGCTTTTCCGCCCAGGCCAGCCTGCGCCCCATGTACGATCCCAAAGCCGAGCGGGTCAAGGTTTAGGGGAGACGCGGCCTAGTTTCGGAAAGCCGTCCAGGCGCTAGCCGTATAGGGCCTGGCGGCGCGCGAGGCTCTCCTCCGGCCAGACTTCCTTGGCGCTGTAGAAGGCTTTGAAGGCGGGGGTGCCCTCCGGGATCAGGACCCAGGGCTGCTTCGATGCGGTGAAGACGTGGATGTCCGGCGGCAGGCGGTCCGGTTCGTCCAGGGTGCCGATCCGGACGAAACAGGCTTTTTGGCCGGCCCCGGCATAGTGGCTCCAGACAGCGATCCGGCAGGTGGGGCAGCGCGCGATCTGCTGTCCCTTGCCGCTCTCCGAGGGGGTGTCGACCAGCTCGGGCGCGCCCTTCAGGAGTTCGACGTGCTCGGCTTCGACCATGGCGTTGAGGGCGAAGGAGGCGCCGGTCTCCCGCTGGCACCAGCGGCAGTGGCAGCAGTGCACGATCATCGGCGCGCGGGTCATGCGGTAGCGCACTTCGCCGCAGTCGCAGCCGCCGTCCATGGAAACCTCACCCGCCATCGCGCCGTCCTCCCGTCGTGTCGTCCCGACCTGTAGGATGACCTATAGCAAAATTCGAGGGCGGGTTCGAACGCTGAAAGTTTCGCCCCCGGGCGCGCCGGCCCTTTCCTCGTTCACGCGGCGCTGGCGAGGACCGAGCGCAGCTGGCGCTTGCCGAGCGGCATGGCGGCGCCCGAGGCGAAGGCGGCCCAGAGATTCTGCTTGGGCGTGCCATCGTAGTGGGCCGGCATGGCCTCCAGGTCCTGGTCGAAGCGCCAGGCCGAAGCGGCATAGCGGGTCGCCAGCGTCCAGATCCGTTCGGCCTGGGCGCTGGCGCTGAGGTCGGCGAACCAGTCGCGTGCGAGGTCGCAGAGCGCGGCATTGCGCGTGCGGATCGCCTCTTCCAGCCACCACGGCACGCCGCCGCGGGGATTGGCCAGGCCGAGCGCGGAATCGATCGATGGCGTCTTGTGCTCCAAGAAGGCCGATAGGGCCTCGCCCAGCCACAGGCTCTGTTCGCGGCTGAGCGGCTTCTGGCTGCGGCAGCGCCGCTCGATGGCTCTGATGGTTTCGATGCTCGCTAACATGATCGACCTCGTTCCCTCTGAATTGCCACGTCTTACCGAGTCTGCTGTGGCGGAACGGGATGGAGTCTGAGCCGGGCCGGGTCATGGGAGCGTCCGTTCGAGGGCCGTTTCCACGGCAAAAATGCGTCAATGCACCGTCAAAATGGGCTAGACTGTCAAAATTGCACCAAATGCCACCCATGCATCCAGGCTCTGATCGGTTGTCTGGGCGGCTTGGTGCGTTGTGCCGGGGGCCATGGCGGCCGCTCGCGCAGCCGCGATAGGGAGCGCAATGGCCAGTCTCAAGCTTCAGCTTCTGGGCCAGTTCCGGGCGCAGAGCGGGGCCGGGGAGAGCCTCTCCATCGCCAGCAAGAAGGGCCAGGCGCTGGTCGCCTATCTGGCCCTGACGGCGGGGCAGCGCCACAGCCGGGACAAGTTAGCGATGCTGCTGTGGAGCGACCGCCCGGACGATCGGGCGCGCCACAGCCTTCGCCAGTGCGTCCTTACTCTGCGCAAGGTGCTTGGCGATGACGCAGAGACCGTCCTACAGGCCGACGACGAGGGCCTCGCCCTCGATGCCACGGATGTTGAAATCGATGCCTTGGACTTCGAGGCGGCGGTCGCGGCGGGCTCGCGCGAGTCCCTTGAGCGGGCAATGGCAATTTATAACGGGGACTTACTGGAAGATATCAATGTCCGGTCGGAAGAGTTCGAGGCCTGGCTGAGGTCCGAGCGGCCCCGCTTCCGCAATCTGGCGGTGGAGGGCCTGGCGGCCCTGGCGGCCCAGCAGGCCGCCTCGGGCGATGCGGGTGACGCGGGCGACCCGGCGGCGGCGGTCGAGTCCTGCCAGCGCCTCCTGCTGCTCGATCCGCTCTACGAGCCGGCCCACCGCCTCTTGATGCGTCTACTGGCGGAGCAGGGCCGCCGAGCCGCGGCGCTGCGCCAGTATCAGGTCTGCGAAGAGAGTCTGCGCGCCGAATTGGGTGCCGAGCCCGAGGCGGAGACCCGGCGCCTATTCGACGAGATCCGCTCCCAGTCCTACGAGGCCCCAGAGGGAAGAGAGGCCGGCGGGGAAGGTGCGGTAGGCGCGCCGGCCGACGCACCGCAGACCCCGGTCGTGACCCAAGTTGCGGCGGTGTCCGAGGCAACAAGCCGGAACCTCTCCGAAGGCATCGTCGCGGCCAAGCGCCTTTGGTTCACCCTGCTGTTGACCTGGCGGCGCTCGCTCGACCTGCTGCGCGCAATCCTGTCCGGCGCCCGCGAGGGCTTGGCCTGGGTGATCGTGGGGGCTGTCGGGACCCTTGCCGTGATGGGCGGGCTAATCTGGTTCCTTTTCATCGGCGGCGACGAGGGCCCAAGGTTTGCGCCCGTCAAGCCGAAGGAAATGGCTCTTCCCCTGCCCAGGAAGCCGTCAGTCGCGGTGCTGCCTTTCGAGACCTTGGGCGACAACCCCGATCAGGCCAATTTGTCGGAGGGCATCACCGGCGGCATCACCGATGCGCTTTCGATCATGTCGGACATGTTCGTGATCGCGCCGGGCACCGCCGTCCAGATCGAGACACCGGTCGACCTGCCCAAGACGGCCAAGGCGCTCGGCGTGCGCTATCTCCTGTCGGGCAGCGTCCAGTGGTCGAGCGACCAGGTGCGCATCAGCACCCGCCTGATCGACGCCGTCGAGGCGCACCAGATCTGGGCCGCACGCTACGACCGGGAAACCAAGGAGATCTTCCAGCTGCAGGACGAGATCACCCAGGAGATTGTCACCGCCCTGCAGGTCCAGATGACCGAAGGCGAGCAGGAACGCATCGCCTTCCAGCACGGCACCGACAACCTCGAGGCCTGGATGCTGTCGGGCAACGGGCTCAAGCTGCTGCGCCGCCTCACCCGGGAGGACAACGTCCGCGCCCGCGGCCTCTATCGTCGGGCGAGCGCCCTCGACCCGAACTATGCCGGCGCCTGGGCCGGTCTCGCCTGGACCTATTTCATCGAAGCCCGCTTCGGCTGGAGCGCGTCGCCGGAGGGGTCCCTGGCGCGCGCGGCCGAGTATGCGGAGACGGCCATCGGGCTCGACGTCAACCGGCCCCGGACCTATGCCATCCTGGGCGAGCTGAGCCTCATCGAGGGCGATCACGCCAAGGCCATCGAACTCTTGGAGCGGGGCGTCGAGCTGAGCCCCAACGGCGCCGACGGGCTCGCCCTTTTGGCTGACGGCCTCACCTATACCGGGGACTACGAACGCGCCGTCAGCTTGATCCAGCGGGCCATGCGTCTCAGCCCGTTCTATCCCGACTGGTACCGCTGGAGTCTCGGCCGGGCCCACCGGCTGGCCGGGCGGCCCGCCGAGGCACTGGCCTGGCTGGAGGCCACCCGCGGCGGCGAGTCGCCCTCGCTGATCCAGCGGGTTGAGCTGGTCGCCACCTACAGCCAGTTGCGGCGTATGATCAAGGCAAAGGCCGAGGCGGCGGCGGTGCTCCGGGACTATCCGCAGTTCTCCGTTGCCACCTGGACCCACTGGCCGCCCCACAAGGATCCGGGCGTGGCCGCGCGCGAGATCACTGCCCTGCGGCGGGCCGGCTTGCCGGACTAACGACCGCTGGGATGTCGCTAACCATTCTCGGTAACGATAGCGCTTAACCCGCTCCTCACGGGCAGGACGTTAGACTGTCTTCTACCTTGAAGCGCGCTGCCATGGGGCGGAGCGCTCGGGTGGAAAGAGATCGGGTGCCATGCACATACTCGTCGGGCTCGTTTCGGCTTTGGGCTTGATTGCCTATTTCGTCATCCGCGCCAATCAGGTGAACCAGGCCGGCCGGGAGCTGTTGGACGCGGCCTCGGAGGCGAAAGGCTACGTGCGCCGCGGCCTGTGGCGCCGCCGCACCGAAGTGGATCCGACCCGCAACATCGAGGATCCGCGCCTGGCGGCGGCGGTCATGATGTGCGCCGTGGCCAATGCCGACGGCGACATCACCGAGCGGGAAATGACCGCGATGCTCGGCCTCACGGAAGCGCATTTCCAGATGCCGCGCGGCGACTGCGAGGCCCTGCTGAGCGAAGCCCGCTGGCTGGCCAAGGGGGCGAAGGACCTAAGCGCCTTCCTGCAACGCCTGTCCCAGCCCATTGCCGCCTGTTGCACCGAGCAGGAACTGGCCGACCTCTTCGCCATGCTGGAGGCGGTCGACCGGGTCGAGGGCGGCGGCAGCGCCATCGTCGCCGACGCCGTCGCCAACCTGCAGCGCCGACTGGCCGCGGCGTGACGGACCCCAGCATCGATTGCGACATGAAAGACAAACTATTAGAGTGCGTCCTTAAAAAGATCCGACCAGTAAAAGCCCGCCCCAGGCGATGAGGCCGATGCCGGCCACGCTGCCGATCCTGTGGCCGCCGGGCAGCACCTTCTCGAGCAGCACGAAGAGCGCCAGGCCGACGATCCAATAGAGGTTCATGACACCGCCGTAGAACAACAGCGCCATGAGGAACCAGCAGCAGCCGAGGCAGAAGGCACCATGCTCGGCGCCCATGCGGAAGGCGCCCATGCGGCCCTTGCGCCAGTAGTGGGTGAGGAAGTGGATCGGCGAGCGGCAGTGCTTCAGGCAGGCATGCTTGAGCGGCGTCAGCTGCCAGATGCCGGCGGCGATGAGGAGGAGGGCGCCCAGCACGACGCTGGTGCCGACCATCATGGAGGACAGCAGCTCGATCTTTTCCAGGCCCCACTGGGCCGACGTCGCCAGCAGACTGAAGAAGCCCCAGGCGGCGAGGTAGCCCAAGGCGAAGACCCCGGTCGGCACGTAGGGCGAGCCCTTGTCGCGCTGCTTGCGGTTGACGGCGGCGAACAGAAGGATCATAGGCGCCGCGCTTGGCAGCATCATGGCCACCATCATGATCCACCACATGAAGAACATGAGGACCGCGGTGCCGACGGTCCAGGCCATGGGCTGCATGGCGTCCATGGCCATGTTCATCACGTCCGACATGGACCCGCCCTCGGTCTCCATGGCCGACTCTTCGCCCGCCAAGTCCCCCGCCATGTCGGAGGACTCGCCGAGGCCGGCCGGCGTCGATTTGCGGGTCATCTCAAGCGCGCTCATATCCATGCCGGCGCCCAGCAGGATATAGATCCAGG
>CALJXB010000376.1 GCA_937974415.1 uncultured Kiloniellales bacterium | reverse complement strand
GTGAGCGACCTGGCCGCCGCGGAGGCGCGCTACGACGCCCTCAAGGAACGTTTTGGCGCCCGGGCGGGTCTGGTGCACGGCCGCATGAAGGGTCCCGACAAGGACCGGGCGATGAGCGATTTCGCCGAAGGCGCGGTCGACCTGCTGGTGGCGACCACGGTGATAGAGGTCGGCGTCGACGTGCCCCGGGCCAGCGTCATGGTGATCGAGCACGCCGAGCGCTTCGGCCTGGCCCAGCTGCATCAGCTGCGCGGGCGCATCGGCCGCGGCGCGGCACGCTCGACCTGCCTGCTGCTCTATCAAGTGCCGTTAGGCGAAACCGCTCGGGCGCGCCTCAAGATCCTGCGCGAGACCGACGACGGCTTCCGTATCGCCGAGGAGGACCTCAAGCTGCGGGGCGCCGGCGAGCTGCTCGGCACGCGGCAGAGCGGGCTGCCGGAGTTTCGATTGGCGGACCTTGGGGTGCATGGCGACTTGCTGGCCGCGGCGCGGGATGACGCCCGGCTGGTCCTCGACCGCGATCCCGAGTTGGAAAGCCCGCGGGGACAGGCGCTGCGGACCCTGCTCTACCTCTTCGAGCGCGACGCCGCCGTCAGGTATCTGCGCTCCGGCTGACCGCCGGCTCGACGACGGCACCGCCCTCTCTGCCGCTCTCTGGGCCGCTCTCGGTTGACGGTTTTTCGGCAACGGGTTCCGCCGGCGGCGCAGCGTCCTCCTGCTTCGTCTCCGGATCGGGCGGGGTGACGATGCCGCCGGAGACCACCATCTTCAGGCCCTCCTCCACCGTCATCTCGAGGTGCTCGACCTTCTCTCTGGGCTCGAACAGGAGGAAGCCCGAGGTTGGATTGGGCGTGGTCGGCAGGAACACGTTGACCACGTCGCGGTCGATCTTGTCGCGCACAGGCCCGTCGGTCGCCCCGGTCATGAAGCCGATCGCCCAGACCTCTTTCCGCGGATATTCGATCAGCACGACCTCGCGGAAGGCGTTGGACTTCTGCGCCAGCACGGACTCGAAGATCTGCTTGAGGGCGCTATAGATCGAGCGCACGACCGGCACCTGGGCCAAGAGCCGCTCGCCCAGGCGGGTGATCATGCGGCCGGTGATGCCGGCCGTCAGGAAGCCGATGAAGGTGAGCCCGACGACCGAGACCACCAGGCCCAAACCTGGAACGTCGAAGGGCAGATAGGTACCCGGGTTCCAACCCGGCGGTATCAGGGGCACCACGCGGTTATCGACGAAGGTGACGAACTTCCACACCAGCCAAAAGGTGATGCTGGCCGGCGCGGTGACCAGGATCCCGGCCAGGAAGTAGTTGCGAAGGCGTCCGGCCTTGGCGGCTTTGGGCCGCGGTTTGGGCGGAGGCGGGGCTGCGCTCTTGGCCCGCTCGGCCTGGCGGCTTTCCAAAACCTCGTCCAGGTGCCAATCGCCGCCCAACTCGTTCTTGCCCGGCTCGACGATGCCGCCGGAGATCACCAGCTTGATCCCCTGCTCTACCGTGATGTCGAGGATGTGCACGTCCCGGTCCGGCACGAACAAGAGGAAACCCGTGGTCGGATTGGGGGTCGCGGGAATGAAGACGTTGATGACCTGGTCGCCGGTGCGCCGCTGCACTTCGCCCACGGTCTGGCCGGTGACGAAGCCGACCGCCCAGGTGCCGCGCCGCGGATACTCGATCAGGCAGACCTGGCGGAAGGCGTTCGACTGCTGGGCCAGAACGGTCTCGAAGATCTGCTTGGTGCCGCTGTAGAGGCTGCGCACCACCGGCACCCGCGCCAGCATGGCCTCGCCCAAGGTCATGAGGGTGCGCCCGAACAAACCGGCGGCGAGGAACCCGACCAGGATGAGCACCACCACCATGGCCACCACGCCCAATCCCGGAACGGAAAACGGCAGGTAGGTTTCCGGGTTCCAGTGCGGGGGTATCAGGGGCGTGACCCGGTTGTCGATGTAGCCGATCAGATTCCAGGCAATCCAGATGGTCAGGCTGATCGGCGAGGTGATCAGCACGCCGGCAAGGAAGTAATTGCGCAAACGCGCCATCGGCCCGAGCCGCGGTGGCGCCGGCGGCTTCTGTTCCTCCGGCGGGAAACCGGCCTGTCGATTCCGGGTCTTGCGTCGTGCCATGTGGCTTCGAGGGCTCGCGTTTTGCTAGCGCCGATGCGCGCGGGTGGAGTTTATATAGGGTGGGCTAATTCGGCGACAAAATCCTGACGCCGGCCTCTAGCCCAAAACTTGGTGCCGTTCGATGGTCAAAGGAAGGCCTGCAGGGCGGCCAAGGTGTCGGCCGGCGCCTCCTCAGCCAGATAGTGGCCGCAGTCGATCGCGCGGCCGGTCACGTCGTCCGCGCGCGCGCGCCACAGCCCCAGGACGTCGAACAGCTGGCCGACCAGGCCCTGGCTCCCCCACAGCGCCAGCAGGGGACAGGCGAGCTTGCGGCCCAGGTCGGCCCGGTCGTGCTCCAGGTCGATGGTCGCCGAAGCCCGGTAGTCCTCGCAGCTGGCGTGGATGGCGGCGGGGTCGCGAAAACAGCGCTTGTACTCCGCCAGCGCCTCGGGGTCGAAGGTCTCGGCGACGTCCTTGCGCGGGCCCAGGCCGAAGCCGCCGGTCTTGCTTTCGAGATAGAAGTCGGGGTCGGCGGCGATCAGCCGCTCCGGCAGGTCATAAGGCTGGATCAGGAAGAACCAGTGATAATAGCCGCTGGCGAAGGCCATGTCGGTGCCTTCGTACATCGCCAAGGTGGGGCAGATGTCGAGTACCGCGGCCCGCTCGACCCGGTCCGGGTGGTCAAGCGCCATGCGATGGGCGACCCGCGCGCCCCGGTCGTGACCGACCACGGCAAAGCGCTCGAAGCCGAGGCCGGACATGACCTCGACTTGGTCCCGGGCCATGGCCCGTTTCGAGTAGGTCGCGTGCGCCGGGTCGCTCTCGGGCTTGGTCGAATCGCCATAACCGCGCAGGTCCGCCGCCGCCACGGTGAAGCGCTCGGCGAGATAAGGCGCGACCCGGTGCCACATGACGTGAGTCTGAGGATAGCCGTGCAGCAGCAAGAGCGGCGGACCGCCGCCGCCCAGGCGCAGATGGATCTCGGCTCCCGACGTCGGTACCCGCCGGGTTTCGAAGCCGTCAAACACGATAAAGTGACCTCGCTCTCCCGAAACGGCGAAACCGGCTTACCATGTAACGGGAGAGCCAGGAATCCTCAACCATGCCCCTCTCGACCATGTCGCCGCCCCGCCTCCTCTCGCTCGCCACGGCCGTGCCCCGCCATCGTCTCGACCAGGGCGATGTGGCCGCCATCGCACGGCGCATCTTCGACGGGCCGGCCAGCGAGATCGACTACATGCTGCCGATCTTCGAGAACGCGGGCATCGAACAGCGATACTCCTGCGTGCCGCTGGACTGGTACCTGGAGCCGGTCGGCTGGCAAGAGCGCAACCGGCTCTATCTCGACAACGCGCTGGACCTCATCGAGACGGCGGCGCGCGACTGCCTCGAGCGTGCCGGGCTCGGCGCCGGCGATGTGGACGCGCTTCTTTGCGTCTCGACGACCGGCCTTTCGACCCCGAGCCTCGACGCCCGGCTCATGGACCGACTGCCGTTCCGCCCCGACGTGGAGCGCCTGCCCGTGTTCGGCCTCGGCTGTGCCGGCGGCACGCTGGGCCTCGCCCGCGCCGCCGCACTGGCCAAGGCGCGCCCGGGCAGCCGGGTGCTGCTGCTCGTGGTCGAGCTCTGTGGGCTCACCTTCCGGCCCGGCGATCAAAGCCGCGCCAACATCGTCGCCACCGCGCTGTTCGGCGACGGCGCCGCTGCTGCGCTGGTGACCGCCGAGCCGAACCGCACGGCCTCGGAAACCGGCCCCTGCCTCGTAGACTGGGGCGAGCACCGCTGGCCGAACTCGCAAGACGTCATGGGCTGGCAGGTCGAAGCGGACGGTTTCGGGGTCTTGTTCTCCAAGGACATCCCCAGCCTGATCCGCGCCGACTTCGTGCCGGCCTTGGACCGCTTTCTCGCCCGTTGCGGCAGCGACCGCGGCGCGCTCGCGGGCTATGTCTGCCACCCCGGCGGCGAGAGGGTCGTGAGCGCCGTCGAAGAGGTGCTCGGCCTGGAGCCGGGGTCTCTCGCCCACGCCCGCGCGGTGCTGCGCGACTACGGCAACATGTCGGCGGCCTCAGTGCTCTTCGTGCTCGAACGGGTGCTGGCCGAACGGCCCCCGGGGCGCCACCTGATAACCTCCCTGGGGCCCGGCTTCACGGCGGCCTTCGCGCTGATGGACCTGCCATGAGCCTGGCGCTGGAAGGGTCGATAGGCATGCCCCAGGCGATCGTGCTGCTGGTGGCGGCGCAGCGCCTGGCCGAGCTGGTTTATGCGCGCCGCAACGCTCGGCGCCTCCTGGCTGAGGGCGGCGTCGAGCATGGTGCCGGGCGCTATCCGCTCCTGGTGTTGCTGCATGCCGCCTGGCTCGTCGCCTTGTTTGTCCTGGTGCCTCCCGGCGCGGCCGTCTCTTGGCCTCTCCTCGCACTCTATCTGCTGCTCCAGGCGGCGCGCCTCTGGGTGCTGGCCAGCCTGGGCCGCTTCTGGACCACCCGG
This sequence comes from uncultured Kiloniellales bacterium, assembly GCA_937974415.1. Taxonomy (GTDB): domain Bacteria; phylum Pseudomonadota; class Alphaproteobacteria; order Kiloniellales; family JAKSDN01; genus CALJXB01. The sequence goes on along the minus strand of CALJXB010000376.1, from coordinate 2,570 downwards.
GTCATCACCTTGCCCCAAGCCCCGCTGGTCGCACGCGGCCCCTACCGCTGGCTGAGGCACCCCAACTACCTGGTGGTGGCGGCGGAGATCGCGGTCCTGCCGCTGGCCTTCGGCGCCTGGCAGCTGGCGCTCGGCTTCTCGCTCGCCAACGCGCTCGTGCTGGCCGACCGGATCCGCACCGAGGAAAGGGCCCTCGCGCCCCGGCGCGGAAACGCCCAGCCAACCCCTTGATGCTCCACCGGCAATTTGCTGTGCTCTCCCGGTCCTGGGGACCAAGAGGAGGGGGCGATGGTTTGGCTAGAAGCCTTGAGCTATGTGGTGACGATCCTGGGCTTTCCCGGAGCCATCGCCGTCTTCGTCTACGAACACCGCCGGCGTTCGGCCAACGAGGAGAATGAGATCCACCGCAACCTCTCGGAGGAATACGACAACTTCCTCAGACTGGTGCTCGACAATGCCGACTTGCTGCTGCTGCGGCGCTCCGGCGCGGAGCCGGGCCTGAGCGAGGAACAGCAGGAGCGGCGCGAGATCATCTTCCGCATGCTGCTGTCCCTCTTCGAGAAGGCCTACATCATCCTCTACGACGATGATATGGGCCGGGAGGCGAAGCGGCGCTGGCTGTCCTGGGAGGACGACATGCGCGAATGGTGCCGCAAGCATGACTTCCAGGCCGCCCTGCCCGACCTGCTCGAAGGCGAGGACGATCTCTTCAGCGCGTACATTCTGGCGCTGGCGCGGGCGGAAGCCTGATCTCCGGCACAGGCCTAGCGGCGGATCGCTAGGGCGTAGCGCGCTTCAGAAAGGCGATCAGATCGGCTCGGTCGAAGCTCTCCATGCGGGCATGGAAGGCGATGTAGGAATCGAGATCGGCTTCGGTCCACCTCGGACCCGGGATCCTGTACACAAAGCGATAGGGGAAATCTGGCACCGCGCCGGGCGAACGTTCCAGCAGCTGAGCCAGGTGCGGCCCCCGGCGCCGGAACGTCTCGAAAGGAGGCGTGGGCCGCGCCGGTTCGCCTGCCTCCAACTCCGGTGGCTCTAAGGCACGGGTGATCTCCTCGACATCGCCGTTCAGCCTCTGCACCGTGCGCGCTCCTTCCTCCGTGAGAGCGTGGCAATAGGAACACTCAGTGTTGTAGAGCCCCTCGCCCCTGGCGGCATCGGCCGGACGCGCGCCGTCCGTGGCGGCAGCCAAGAACTCGATCACCTCCGCCCGGGCCTCCGGTTCCGGCAGGCGGTGAATTTCCAGATAGGCGTCCAACTGGCCCTCGGTCCAAACGGGATCGGCCTCCGTCCACACCATGCGATAGGGAAAGCCCTCCACGGCGCCGTAGCGGCGCGCGAAAAGGCCGGCCAAATGGGGGCCGCGCTTGCCCAGCTCTTCGGGATCCAGGCTGTGGCAGCGCGTGCATTCGGCGATGAACACCTCGCGGCCCCGCAAGGTGTCGGCCGCCGCCGTGGACAGGGCGGCAGCGCTCAGCCAAAGGACGGACAGAAGCAGCGACTTCATCTCATATCTCTCCGAGTATTTAAACGCCGCGACCCGTTCGCCCTTCGCGCCAGCAAGAACACCATCCCAGCGAAAGCCCCTGCCCGGGGCCGGTGAGCCAGAATACAGGAATGCCGGCGATGGCGGATTTGACATGCATCAGCCTTTGGCCATTCACCGGACGAGGGCGTCGGACGACGGCGCGGGGCGAGAACCCGGAGCGAGGGCCAAGGCGTGCAGTTGCGGTGCCAGTGCGGACGCCGAACCTAGGTCGACTTTTCGGCCGACTTCGGGGTCGATGCCGAACGACGCTGCCTTAGATCGGGGCGGTAGATGGCAAACAACCCCTAAGGACACCAGGCAAGAAACGGATCTCAATACAAGAATGTTGGTGCGGCTGAGAGGACTCGAACCTCCACTCCCTTGCGAGAACTAGCACCTGAAGCTAGCGCGTCTACCAATTCCGCCACAGCCGCGGGCGAGACCCCAAGTCGGGGTCTGACGGAGGCTGGCGCCCGATCCGAGCCCGATCCGCTGCGGGCCGACCCGACCCACTGCGGCGGGATGGTGCGGCTGAGAGGACTTGAACCTCCACGGGGTCTCCCCCACAGCGCCCTCAACGCTGCGCGTCTACCAATTCCGCCACAGCCGCATCGAAATCAGAGCACACCAAGTGCCTCGCTACGGCGCACGGGTATATAGCCTTTGGCCGTCCCAGGGCAATGGAATTCTGGGCAAACCTGGGAAAGGGATGCCGCCGGGCGCAATGGAAGGGAGCGGCGCCCCCCGGCTTTCGCGCCCAACGCCAAGCAGGAGAAACCTTCAGCGCGGCGCGGGCTGGGTCACCGCGGAGATTATGGCCAGCACCACCATCGGCAGGCCCCAGACCGCCACGCGGGCCGCTGCCTCGGGACCCCAAAAACCGGCACGGATGGTATCATAGAAGACGCCAAAATCGGCCACGGACTGCTCGGTACCGGCCATGGCGGCGACCGCCGTGCTGCTGAAGTAGACATAGGACAGCTCCATGATGAACACGGAGGTCCAGACGATCATCAGCACGATCATCAAATAGAAGATG
>CALJXB010000375.1 GCA_937974415.1 uncultured Kiloniellales bacterium | reverse complement strand
AAGGACGGCGACAATCTGCTCGCCGAAGGCAGCTATCCGGTAGGCTCGGAGATCAAGGACGGCTATCCGGAGTTCACCATGGCGGGGCTCAAGAAGCTCGGTTGGGACGTCGACCTGACCGACGACGAGCGGGCCGTCATCGAGGGCATTGCCGGGGACAAGACCAACTGGAAGACCGACCTCTCGGGCGGTATCCAGCGGGTCGCCATCAAGCACGGCTGTGCGCCCTTCGGTAACGCCAAGGCGCGGGCGGTCGTCTGGACCTTCCCGGATCCGGTGCCGATCCACCGCGAGCCTCTGTATACCTCGCGGCGCGATCTCGTCGGCGATTATCCGACCTATGCGGACAAGCAGGCCTATCGCCTGCCGACCCTCTACGAATCGATTCAGAAGAACGATTTCTCGGGCGATTTCCCGATTATTCTGACTTCCGGCCGGCTCGTGGAATACGAGGGCGGCGGCGACGAGACCCGCGCCAATCCGTGGTTGGCCGAGCTGCAACAGAACATGTTTGCCGAGGTCAATCCCTTCGATGCCAATTCGAACGGCATCAAGGACGGCGACATGATCTGGGTCCACACGCCGGAGGGCGCCAAGGTCAAGGTCATGGCCATGGTGACCGAAAGGGTGGCGCGTGGGGTTGCATTCATGCCGATGCATTTCGCGGGCGTCATGCAGGGCGAGGACCGCCGGCACAAGTACCCGGCCGGCGCCGACCCCTATGTCATTGGCGAGGCGGCCAACACCGCTTTGACCTATGGTTATGACTCGGTGACACAGATGCAGGAAACCAAGTGTAGCCTGTGTCGCATCGAGCCCGCGTAAGGAGGACCTGAGCTATGGCACGAATGAAATTCCTCTGTGACGCAGAGCGTTGCATCGAGTGCAACGCCTGCGTCGTGGCGTGCAAGAACGAGCATGAGGTCCCCTGGGGCATCAATCGCCGCCGGGTCGTCACCATCAACGACGGCAAGCCCGGCGAGCGGTCGATCTCGGTCGCCTGCATGCATTGTTCGGATGCGCCCTGTATCGCGGTCTGTCCGGTGGATTGCATCTACCAGACCGAGGAAGGGGTGGTGCTCCACTCGAAGGACCTCTGCATCGGTTGCGGCTACTGCTTCTACGCCTGTCCTTTCGGGGCGCCGCAGTATCCGCAGGCGGGCAACTTCGGCTCCCGCGGCAAGATGGATAAGTGCACCTTCTGCGCCGGCGGGCCTGAGGAGGACCACTCCGGAGCCGAATTCCAGAAGTATGGGCGTAACCGCCTGGCCGAAGGCAAGTTGCCGCTCTGTGCCGAGATGTGCGCGACCAAGGCACTGCTCGGTGGCGACGGTGACGTGGTGTCCGACATCTACCGCGAGCGGGTCGTCGCCCGCGGATTCGGTTCGGGCGCCTGGGGCTGGGGCACGGCTTATCAGCAGAAGTCGGGCTCCTGACCGGCCCAGCCGTTTCGAACCGGAATGGCGTTTGAAGATCGGGGGCGGCGAGCGATCGCCGCCCCCCACTTCAAGGGAGCCAAGGCAGGCTGGGCTTGAGCGGATCCGAACACGAGCGGCCTTCGGGTGCGGTTCATTTGTCGATTTCAACTGTGGCCTTGATTTGCAACCCTTGCGCCGCTTAAGAAGAATGCCGAAACCAAATCCTCGGAGTTCCGCAGGCTTTGCGGATGAGAGGGGGAGTTCAGGATTCCCATGCCACACATGAAATGGGCCTTGTGCCTTGCGGTCGCTTTCGCCGGCTTGCTCGTCTCGGCTTGTGACGAGGCCGAGCAGGGCCGCGTTCTGCGCTATGAGAAAGGCACCTACCTTGGCCCGTTCGAAGATCCATTGGAAAACGAGCAGCTGAACGAGTTGCGCCAACGCGCCAAACTGCAAGGCGGCAATTGACGGGGAGTCGGCCCGACTGGGACGGCCATTGCACTCGCCCGGAGAGCTCGTCCGAGAGTATCTCAAAGGGCTCGGAGGTCTAGAATGATCCAACCCAAGACCGATTGGACGGCGCTCGCGATGCGCCTTGCCATCTTGGCGATCCTCGGCGTGGTTCTCGCCGCGGCTGCGCCTGACGGACTAGGCGGCGAGGCCTGGGCGCAGACCAACGACCGCAGCGTCGAACCCGAAATGCCGTCGATGGGCAACGTGCCCGGGGACTCGCTGGGTAACGCGAGCGATTCGGAGCTGTGGCGCGCGGTGCGCAACGGCGTTCAGGGCAGCGTTTCGATTCCGGACAAGCAAGCCGGCGTCCTGGTCCAGTCCGAAGGCGACAACTGGCGGGCCTGGCGCAACGGCCCGGTGACCGTTTCCGGCGCCTGGATCGTCTTGGGCATGGGGGGGCTGCTGGCGCTGTTCTTCGCCATTCGCGGCCGCATCCGCGTGGAAAGCGGGATGAGCGGCCAGACGATCGAAAGGTTCAACAGCATCGAGCGATTTGCCCACTGGCTGACCGCGATCTGCTTCATCGTCCTCGCCCTCACCGGCCTCAACATGCTCTACGGCAAGCATGCGCTGCTGCCCGCACTGGGCCCGGAGGCCTTTGCGGCGCTGACCCTGGCGGGCAAGTACGCGCACAACTACCTCGCTTTCGGGTTCATGGCCGGCGTCGTTCTCATGTTCGTGCTATGGGTGCGGGACAACCTGCCGAACAAATACGACATGCACTGGATCAGCGAGGCGGGCGGCTTGTTCACCAAAGGGGTGCATCCCCCGTCGCGCAAGTTCAACTTCGGCCAGAAGCTGATCTTCTGGGCAGTGGTGCTGGGCGGCGGATCTCTGTCACTCTCGGGTATCGCGCTCTTGTTTCCCTTCCAGATCGCGGTTTTCGAGCCGACGTTCCAGGCGCTGAACGCCATCGGCTTCCGGCTGCCGACGGAGATCTCGGCGATGGAGGAGATGCAGCTGTCCCAGGTCTGGCACGGCATCGTCGGGCTCATCATGATCGCCATCATTCTGGCCCATATCTACATCGGTTCACTCGGTATGGAGGGGGCCTTCGCTGCCATGGGCTCCGGACAGGTGGACGAGAACTGGGCGCGCGAGCATCACAACGTCTGGGTTGCCGAACTGAAGGGCGAGCCGATTCCTGACCCGGACGAACCCCATTCCGGCGCCGCCCAGCCGGCGGAATGATCCGACAGAATGGCCCGGTGGCATAATGTGACGGCGGGGCGGCGCGCGACCGGCATGATGCGCGCCGGAGTCCTGGCGGTCGGGCTCTTGCTGGCCGTCCTCTGGTTGACGCTAGGCGCGGTTTCGCCGGTCTGGGCCCAGTCCGGCGGGGCGAGCGGGCTGGGCGTCGTCCAAGCGGTGTCCTACCGCGAGGTGCCGGACCCCCTGTCGCTGTCGGTCATCCTGTTCGACGATTCGAGACTGGACCTTCGCATCCGCGACCAAATGCTTGCCGCCCTGGAACGGGCCAATCACGACCTCGGCGACAACCCGCTGTTCGAGCTCGAACTGAGCAGTACGACGCGCTCGGGCCGCTTCGTCGCCGACGGCCCGAGCCTCGGCCGCCTGTCGACCACGTCGGACGAGTCGTCACGGGTCGAGATGAACGTCTGGTCCTCCTCCCAGGACAGTATTCTCGGCGGCCGCTACGCCGACCGCGAGGGCCGGACATTCAGCAGCTTCGAGATCGAGGCTGTCCTGCGGGAGCGGAGCCTCGGCGAGGTGGTTTGGGAGGGCCATGCCATCGTCGAGACCGACCGGGGCCAGGCGGAACCCTACGTGCCGCAGATGGTTGAGTCTCTGGTACGGAGTCTGGGCCGCACCGTGCGCGAGCAAACCTTCTCCGTGTATTAGTCGAAGGCCATGACGGACGCGATAAAGCACACGATGATCTGGCTACTGGCTGCGTTGGCACTGCTTGTTGCGGTGCCTGCGAACGCTCAACTGGACGGTCACGGCGGCGCCGTCAAGGGGTTGGACGTGAGCCCCGACGGGCGCCGGGTCTTGAGCGCCAGCTTCGACTATACCGCCATGCTGTGGGACCTGGAGGGCCAGCGCGAACTCAGGACCTTCGACGACCACGGGGGCGCGGTGAACGCGGTTGCTATCCTGCCGGACGGCAAGCGCGCCGTGTCCGCCAGCGACGACGGCCAGTTGCGATTGTGGGACCTCGAGAGCGGCCGGTTGCTGCACAGCTTCGCCGGCCACCAGGGCAAGGTCGCCGGGGTTGCCGTTTCGCCCGACGGGCGCCTCGCCGCCTCGGCCGGCTGGGACCGCAGCGTCCGGCTCTGGGATTTGGAGGCCCGGAGCCTCCTCAAGACCCTCGAAGGCCACACGGACAACGTCAATGCCGTCGCCTTTTCGCCGGACGGCGGGTCGCTTCTCAGTGCCGGCTACGATACCGCGCTCATCCTGTGGCAGGTGAGCGACGGCGTCGAGCTCCGCACGTTCCGGGGCCACGAGTTCGGCGTCAACGCGGTCGCCTTCACGCCCAACGGTGCGCGCGCCGTCTCGGTCAGCGGCGACGAGACCCTGCGGGTCTGGGACCTGGAGACGGGCGAGGAGGTCGACGTCATCCGCGGCCATGACGGGCCGATCCTCGGCCTGGCGGTGTCTTTTGACGGCCGGCACGCGGCCTCAGCGGGCCTCGACGGCACGATCCGCCTCTGGGACCTTGAGACCGGCACCGGCGTTACCGTGCTGGAGGGCCACGGGGACCCGGTCTGGTCGCTGCGCTACACGCCGGATGGCGGCCGCCTGGTCTCCGCCGGCGCCGATGAGGTGCTGCGAATCTGGGACCTGGCGAGCGGGCGCGAAATCGCCAACGGAGTGGGCGGGAGGGCCCACACAGCCAGCTGGGACGACGGCAGCCGCGGCGCCCAGCTGTACCGCAAGTGCAGCGCTTGTCACACCCTGGGCGAGGACGGCGGCAACAGGGCCGGCCCGACGCTCTACGGCCTGTTCGGCCGGCCGTTCGGCCAGATCTCCGGCTACCGCTATTCCGAGGCGCTGAGGAACAGCGACCTGGTGTGGAACGAGACCACCATCGATGCGTTGTTTGCCGAGGGGCCGGCAGAGTATGTCCCCGGCTCGAAGATGCCCTTGCAGCGCATGCCAAACCCGGAGGACCGGGCCGAGCTGATCGCCTTTCTGAAACGAATTACCGCGCCGCAACCGTGACGGTGGCGTCCATCTCCTTTACAACGGCGCCTGTGCTACAAGAATGCTCCGAACCCTGCCTGCCAAGGACGCGATGACATGAAAGCCTTTCTCGCCGGTTGCGCCGCCGCCGTGGTGATCGCCGTGGCCGCCCACTTCGCCCTGCAAGCCTTGGGCCTGACCTCGGCCGACGTCTACTCCGGCGGCAGCGTCAGGCTTTAGGCGCGCGCACGCGTGCGGTGCGGCCCTGACGGCTCCTCCGCCCCGGCCTCGCGGGCGACCGCGAGGCGTCCGCGCCGGGTTCCGGCCATCCTGAATTGGAACGCGGAGCCGGCCCGCCAAGCGGATCGCACCGGCGACCTTGAAGAAGCGGTTGCCGTCGGCGCCGGCCCGGTCCTTTAAGTCCGGTCTTGGATCTCAAGGCGGGCCTATTCGACGGCCAAGTACTCCGGCCGTTATTAGCCATAAGCGGCCGTAAACGCACAGACGGGAAATGAGGTTAACCTGTGTGTATTTCTGTGTCGCCCGAGCCGGATGGCAATCCGACTCAGGGAAGTCCCGCCTTGTGAAGTCCGTCCAGAAGGTGTTCCAGGTCTTTCGGATCCTTGAACGGCGTGTTCACAGCCCAGTACTGTCGCCATCGATCCGAATCTGTACCCG
>CALJXB010000374.1 GCA_937974415.1 uncultured Kiloniellales bacterium | reverse complement strand
AGGCCATTCGCAAACCGAATTCCGCAGCCAACGGCATTAGAGAGTTCGGCCAGATCTCGCGCCCCAATATCGACCAGAGGGTCTCCCCTCTGGCGCGCGCCGCTTCTACAAAGTCCTGCACTCCAATATCCCGCGCCACGGCTCGAGCGATCCGTGCGACTCTTGGTGCATGAATCATGCCGACAGTACAGACTAGGACTGGGATCGAGCTGCCCAAACTCGCGATAACCAAGAGAGCGAATAGGATCGGGGGGAAAGAAATCAAGACATCGACAACTCGAAAGATCGCCGCATCAACGCGAGCGCCTGCCTCGGCCCCAATGAAACCCAGCCCCACGCCGCCAGCGAATCCCACCACAGTGGCGGCAAAGGAGATGGCCACGGTAAAACTCGCCCCGTAAAGCATGCGCGAGAAGAGATCTCTCCCAATATAGTCCGTGCCCAAGAAGCTTCCGTCGCCCGGTGGGGAAAATGGGGCGACCGCCAGGAATTCACCAGGTGCGACAGGTGCGACGAGGGGACCAAACAGCGCCATAAACAAGTTGACGCCCAAGATAACCGCGCCCGCCTTGCCCCAAATCGAGAGCGGAGGTCGTTTTCGTTTCACCTCAACGGCCTCCAGCCCATGACCTGGTCTCGTAGATGCACAAGTTTGGCGGGTATGAAGGTCACTTGGCCTCCTGCAAGCGCGGATCAGTTAGAACAACAAGGAGATCGGCTAACAGGTTCACGCCGATGTAAAACGCGCAGAAAATCAGCGCGATCGCCTGAACCATCGGTATGTCCCGATAGCCAACGGAATCAAGCATCAGACGCCCGAGGCCGGGATAGGCGAAAACCGCCTCCACAATAACTACGCCGCTCACCAGATAGCCCAGCACGAGGGCAACGACATTGAGAATGGGGCCGAGCGCATTGGGCAGGGCGTGGTGCAAAATAATTCGCCGTTTAGGCACGCCCTTAAGAACAGCCATTTCCACATAGGGCGAGCGCAGTACATCGAGAATTGCGGCTCGCGTCATTCGTGTCATATGAGCCAGAGCGGCTATGACAAGCGTTGTCACCGGGAGAACCAGGGCCCTCAGCATCTCCCCGGTCGTAGGAGATCCGGACACGTGGCTCGTTGCCGGCAGCAATTGAAACTGCACGGCCAGCACAAGAACCAAGATGGAAGCCGTCAAGAACTCCGGCACGGATACCACCATAAGTGTCAATATGGAGATCCCTCGGTCGAGAGGGCTGTTGGGATAGGCGGCCGAAAGCAGGCCTAGCGCGAACGATATCGGGATCGCAAAAAGCGCCGTAACGCCGGCTAGGATCAAGGTATTCGCCAGCCAACCCTTGATGACATCCGCAACGGGACGACCGGAAATGAGCGATTCGCCCAGATCGCCTCGAAGGATGTCGCCGAGCCAACTGAAATAGCGAGCGGCCGCCGGTCGATCGAGCTGCAGCTGCTCGCGCAGTGCTGCCACCGATTCCGGTGTCTTGGTTTGACCCAGAATGGCCGTCACGACATCCCCGGGGAGGATCTCGGTCCCCGCGAAAACGAGGACCGAGGCCGCCCAAAGCGTAATAATTCCAGCAAGAAGCCGCCGTACTAGGACAGCGATCATGCTTCAAGCCAGCAGTCGTTCTGGATCTTCAGATTACCCAGGGAGCCGAGCGGATGTAGCGTGATGTTCTTCACGTTGCTCGACACCGCATCGATGATGTTGGGAAAGGCCGGAATGATTTGCCCGGCATCGTCGCGAACCATTTGCTGCATGGCGCAATAAAGTTCCTTGCGCCGTGCTTCGTCGAACGTGGCTCTCGCCTCCAGAAGCAGCTTGTCGAAGTCATCCTTGTACCAGAAGGTGTCGTTCCAGGATGAGTCCGACTTGAACGCGACCGCCAGCTGTAGGTTGGCGGTCGAACGCATGGACCAATGGGCCCAATGGAAGGGCTTCACCATCCAGACGGCGTCCCAGAACCCGTCGGTCGGAACTCGGACGACCTTGACGTTGACCCCGGCAGCCGCCGCCATTTGGCTATACACCTGCGCGCCTTCGAGAGCGCCGATTCCGACCGTCGACACCAACAACTCGAAGGTGTGATCCAGGTATCCGGCCTTCTTGAGCAAGGACTTCGCTTGATCGGGATCGTATTCGCGGATTGGGATTTCGTCGCAGTACTCGGGATAGATCTGGCCAACCGGATGATCGTTGCCGACTGTGGAGAGGCCCCGATACACGATCTGATTATACTTTTCCCGATCGATCAGGAGCTTCAGTGCAAGACGGACATTCGGGTCATCGTACGGAGGTGTATCGGTCCGCATGATCGCAGGCACGCGGTATCCCGAGGGAGTCGACAACAACTCCAGGCCCGTGGTGTCCTTGACTTTGTCAACCAGCGTGGGACTGAGTCCTTGCAGGCAGTGAATATCCCCGGAGATCAACGCGTTCAAACGTGCCACGTCATCGGAGATGGCAAACGTTTCGACTTCGTCCAGGTGCGGGAGTCCGCTCTTCCAGTAGTTCGGATTGCGCACGACCAGCGCACTGCGGCCAGCTTCGAAGAACTCGACCTTGAAGGGGCCCGTGCCGTTGGCGGTGCTGAAGTCGCTGGTGCCTTCCGGAATGATGTGCAGAAAGTCGGCCCCGAAAAACATGGGAAAATCGACGTTCGCCGATTGGAGTTTGATACGTACGGTGTGCGGATCTTCGACGCGAATATCCTCGATATCCGACACGAAGGACTTCCCACCCGAACCCAGATCCGGATCCATCACACGGCTGATCGAAAAGACCACATCCTCCGCCCGCAAGCTGCGTCCATCATGGAATTCCACGCCCTTGCGGATTTTGAACACCCACTCATCCGCAGCATCGTTCGAGTCCCAGGACTCCGCCAAAGCGGGTTCCGGCTTCAACTCGGAGTTGACATCAATCAGCGTGTTGTATACCGAATTATTGCGGCCATTCATCATCCGGCTGTATCGTCGCGCCGGATCCCAGTGTTCCTTTTGACTCCCCTCCGTAAATCCAATCCTCAACCGACCTCCCTTCACTGGAGTGTCGGCCGATGCGCGCGAACTCGAAGCCGCTAGTATGGTACTTACGAGTGAGGCCGATAGACCTAGACCGGTGAGACGTTTGACGAACTGTCTCCGGGACATCCTCCCGGCTTCGAACTGCCGAACGCAGGACTCGATTCTTTCCATCTCTTCTTCCTCCCTTGTTTAGCCAATGAATGGGCCTGCAGACCTTAGTTTGAGACGGTCCCGCGTGATCCGTTCGCCCAGCCATCAGACACTCGACACTGTCACCTTTCGTGAGTGCCGCCGCCTCCGCCACCATTTTTCGCAACCAAGCTCAGTGTCATGATCGCTGGGAGGCGAGTCGTTCACCTCCGTCTTATCACGTCGCGACGAGAAATCGGGACGTGCGGGTCCGGTTCGGTCCGAAAGGAATAAGCCGTTTGGTTGACCACCAAGGCTCCTACCTCGCGCCGTCCTCCCTGTGAAGTGGTGAGGGTTAAGTGAGAGCAAAAATACTATCCCGGCTCAACGCATCTGAGAAGCGAAAGATTGCGCATATTGTCAGAATGGCTGAATGTGGGTTGCGAATCCCGCAATTTCTGATCTAGCCTCTCTTAGCTAATCCCACACTTAGGACTCCGCCCGAGCTTCGGCGCCTTGACGACCGCAAGACAATTCTTGATAGGTCGACTCCATGCGGAATGCTCAAGTTCTAAAAGGTGATACATCGAGAGTGGTACAATGAACGCACGGTATAGCGCATGACATTTTGCCGGTACGATTTAGCTTGTACGGCCGGCCAATCGATTGGTAGCTCAAATTGCTGATTCCGTAATTAGCGGCCTCGTGCGAGCGAACCAGAATGCGCCTGCAGGTACACTCAGTTCTTGAGGTTTCCGACTCTGCAACAACTAGAGCTTCAATGCATGCTCATCCGGAAGCCCGGCAAGCACGAAGGCGGCGGTCCGTGTCAAGAATATGCGTGTTGCATCGCCGTTCCACAGTCTCCCATGTCGACATGCTGGCAGCTCTTTTCGATTCTGCTCACCCCTTCTATGAGATGGGTATGTGACGTCACTAATCGGAAAAGGATGAGCTTCGCCGTTGGCTCGCTTTGAATCGCTGGGAGTCCTGTTGAAAGTGAAAGTTTGGAGTCTGGAAACTACCACGATCCCATACGGGCAAATTAAGCCACTGTTCGTCACCGCATTGTCCTTAGCATCACGAGGGCCCTCACACCGCCGAACTATGGGACGCGAAGATGATATGTTGGATGAGTTGGGATTGGGTTCCCGTCTAGGTTGAGCAGGCCAACCTCAGTCGTTGACTATCAACAGCCCAATCGATTGCCAGAGCTGGACGACCGTTTTGTGACTCGATAGACGACAACCGCGCCACCGGCCATGAACGACTGGGTTGGGTCGATTCTTGCCTTTTGGGGTGACCGGATTTCGGTATCAGCGAAAATCCGGATCAGGCTATCGTCTTCAGGCAAGTCGAATGGCAATTTCCGACCAGAAACGGCCGTTCACTGGAGCCATTCGCAACGGCAGCTTGCGGATCAGATTGCGGCCGTTCGGACAATGCTCCTTGAACCCGCGATTTTGCCCCCAAGGCGATCGGCAGGATAGTAATCTCGGAGATCGAACAAGCTGCGGCACGGCGAGCATTGGGGCCGTATCGCGATCGCCGTTGATCAGGCGGCGCCGTGCGTTGCGAGAACAATGAGAGCGGCTGGCACCGGGTCTACGGCCGGGAGGCGGCAATCCAAACCCGCGCCTGATGTGATTGCCTCTCAGTCTTTACAGAAGTGCTTGTATACAAGCTCCATGGTCTCGCGCGCCTTTTCGCTCGCCAGGCTGTAGTAGATGGCTTTGCCGTCCCGGCGGGTGGTCACCAAATCGTCGGCCCTAAGCCTGGCGAGCTGCTGAGACAAGGTGGGCTGCCTGATCTCCAATAGGGTCTCAAGCTCGGTCACCGAATACTCGCCCTCGGACAGGATGCAGAGCAGCATCAGCCGGTTCTCGTTGGCCAACGCCTTGAGGAACTGGGAGGCCTCTCGGGTATTACGGACCAGTTTGGTGAGCATGGTCGGGGGCAGGGGCGCATCCATGAGGGTCTTCACCTTTGCATTGCGTGCCACGCGGCCGTGGCCCTTGTCAGGTCCCGAGTCCATCCGCCGCTCAGAAGGCGATGTCGTCCTCGATGGCCGCGATCCCCGCGCGGGCGCAGTCGTCATCGAGCTTGCCGCTCGGAGCCCCGGAGATTCCGATGCCGCCGACGATCGAGCCGGCCGCCTCGATGGGCACGCCGCCGCCGGCCATCAGTGCGCCGTCGACATGGCGCACGGCGGAAAACTCGTTGGCCTCCGTCAGGGCATTCAGCTCCACCGTGTCGGTGCGAAAGCTCACCGCCGTCCACGCTTTTCGCCTGGCCGTCGAAGGTGTATGCGGACCGGCGAAGCGGTCGCGGATGAGGACTTGCGCGACACCGAATCGATCCACCACCACCACGCTCACCTGGTAGCCTTCCTCGCGGCAACTGTCGAGGGCGGCCTGTGCGGCCTTCATCGCGGTCTCCGGGCTGAGCACCTTGAAGGTGACGAGAGCCTCCTGTGCCAGAGCCTTCGGCGCTGTCGTCAAAGCCAAGGCGAATGTCATCGCCAGGGTGGTGGCTGCCAAGCGGGTCTTTAGGCACTTCATGGTCACATGTCTCCAAAGGTTTGCGGCCCCGATGACCGGGGCAGCTTGTCGAGCAGGACCTGGAGCAATCCCCAAAAATGGTCTTCACCCGGGTAGCCCACGATCCGGCCCACTTCACGTCCCTGGTCCAACAGCACGAATGTCGGGCTGTAGCGCACCCCGGCGATGGGGATGAGATCCGACGGCCGCGGATCATGGATGGCGACACGGCGTAATGGCGCCAGGCGCCCTTCGCTGGTCTTGGCATAGACCACGCCGACTTCGTCGTCCCATACCTCGCACCATTCGCATGACGGTGCCTCGAACATCACCAGTTCCGCACTTTCGGCCGTGGGTAACGTGAGGGCCAGAAGCCAAATCCCGACGGCCAATGCATGCCCGAGGGGCGGCCACCGCCCACCGAGCCCGCGCGTGCCGCACGACGGATCCTCATCGCATCGCGTCCTGCAAGCGTAGGCCTGGCCACTCACTTTACAATCCATGAATGTGATATTGAGCCCAACGGGATATCAAAATCAAGGCCCGGCTGGCCGAGCCGCCATTCGTCCCACCTGCCAAACAGCCGGCGAGCGGCCTAGCTCTAAGCGCAGCCGTCGAAGCCGTCGGCCGCCATCTTGGCCTCGTAGGGCGCCGCCACCTCGGCCCCCGGCGTCAAACTCCCCTTGACCGAGCCCCAGTCCTCGGGTTTGAGGATGACCAGCCAGCCGCGCCCGTAGGGGTCGTCGTTGGCCAGGCTGGGGGTCTCGACCATGTCCTCGTTGATCTCGACGATCTCCCCGGCGGCAAGAGATTTCGCGGGGCCGACCCATTTGCCCGATTCGATCGTGGCGCAGGACTTCCCGGCCTTGACGCTGCGGCCCACTTTCTTGGGCGTGAAGGCGACGAGTTGACCCGCCATGGCCACGGCGACCGAGGTCATGCCCAGCTTGAGGTTTCCGTCGGCGACCTCTTGGATCCAGATGTGGTTCTCCACGTCGTAGAGGAGTTCGTCGGGAAACTGGCAACCACGCACCACCGGCATTGAAGTTCTCCCTAGCTAACAGGCCGCGACCGTTTCCTTGGTGCTTATTGCGAGGCCTGACGAAGCGCCCTGGAGGAACAGCAGAATTCCCCCAAGCCTTCAACCTCCATCTTTCCGGACACGAAGAGAAAGAGGTGCTTGGCCACCAGCACGGCCATGGCGGCGGTCACCGCCGCTTTCGCGGGGTCCGGCTCGTTCATGACGAGGTTGTAGCGGTAGACCAATTCGCGGCAGGTCTCGCGGCAGGCGTTGAAGCTCGGCGTGCCCTTGGCGCCCTGGCGGTGCAATGCCAGCAGGCGAAAGCCCTCGCGCCGGTCCCGGGTCGGCGTTTCGCCGCGCGCGACGATCCAGTGCCCGAGCACCTCCTCGCCGAGGCAGAGCAGCTCGGCCGCGGTCTGCTTGTCGTGATGGCCGCCCGAAGACAGTTGCTCGAGGCGATATTCGATCTCATCCAGCGGTGTCATGCCAGCGCCTTCTCCTTCAGCAGCTCCATGGGGTCCGAAATGTTTTCCTGGACGCCCACCTTGCGCGGCGTCAGGCCGAGGGCCAGGCCCAGAAGCTGGGTGAAGTAGAGGATCTTCACGCCGGTGCGCTCGCCGAACACCTTTTCGGCCCGGATCTGGTGCATTTCCAGGCCGGAGTGGCAGGTCGGGCATTCCGTGGCGATCACGTCGGCCCCGGCCAGTTCGGCGGCCTTCAGGATGTTGAGCACGAGCTTGGTCGAGGTATCGGAATCGGAGAGCGTGTGTGCGCCCCCGCAGCAGGCCGTCTTGAGGGGAAAGGAGACGATCTCGGCCCCGGCCGCCGCCAGGATGTCGTCCATGAAATGGGGGTCGGAGGTCGACTCGCTGTCTGCGCCCTGGTCCTTCTCCGGAAAGATGTGCCGCGGACGAGTGTACATGCAGCCGTAGTAGTTGGCGATCTTGAGGCCCGCCAGGCTGTTCTTGACCCGCGTCCGGATGCCGTCCTCGCCGATCGCGTCCTTGATCCAGTCGAGGGCGTGAATCGTCTCGATCTGGCCGGCTTCGTAGGTCTTGTGGCCGGCCTTGCTCGACAGCCGCTCGGCCACGGCGCGAGACTCCGGGTCCTGGCCCAGGTCGTGTTCGGCCTTCTTGAGGTTGTGGTAGCAGCCGTTGCACGGCGCCATCACCGTGTCGAAACCCATGTCGTTGGCGGCGATCGACATGACCCGCGAGGAGAGATAGGTCTGAAGCTTGGGGTCGATGTTCTTGACCTCCATCGCCCCGCAGCAGTTCCAGTTCTTCACCTCCACCAGGTCGAGGCCGAGCGCCTTGCCGACGGCCTTGGTCGAGCGGTTGTAGGCGTGACCCGAGCCCTCCAGGGCGCAGCCGGGGTAGTAGGCCACTCTGCGATACTTCTGATCCATGAGACCGTCTCCGTTACTCGGCTGCGTCCGGCAGGCCGGGACGTGCAGACCCGGGCTCGCCGTCCAGCCCCAGGGCTGCGCGCTGCCGGACCCGCTCTTCGGCCACGTAGTCCTGGATCGCCGCGCGGGCCGGGCCCCAGGCCCGGGTGCGCGGCCGCACCAGGGTGGCCAGCCCCATGCGCGCCAGCAGCGTGACCGGCAGGTGGCGGATCAGGCGCTTGATCATTTCGACCAGCCAATCCTGCATCAGCGGCTGGCCGGTGCGGCGGAAGAAATCGCGGACGATGCGGCCTTCCTCGATCTTTCCGGTCTCGATCACCTGTTCGGAAAAGACATCGTCGAAGTGGCTGGACGGCGACGTCGCCTGATGGCCTTTCAGCTCCAGCCAGTGGGCCATGGCCTTCATGACGCCCTCGGGCTCGACGTCGCGCGGGCAGACGGTGGTGCACTTGTGGCAGGAGACGCACTGCCAAATGATCTCCTTGTCGCGCAGTAGCTCCTCTTCCATTCCCATGCGCACTAGATAGATCCAGAAGCGGGGATTGAAGTCGGGGTTGAGGGCGTTCACCGTGCAGGCGTTGGTGCAGGAGCCGCACTGCCAGCAGCGGTGTATGTTCTGCCCCCCCGGCAGGGCTGCGATCTCGTCTTCGAGCGCCTCGTTGTAGTCGGTGACGACGCGCGGCGAGATGAAAGTGCTCCAGTGGCCCGACACATCCACGTCGTCGAGCACCAGGCTCTCATGGGTTTCGAGGTTTTCCGGGCGAATCAGGGATTTCTCGTGGATCGGCATCAGGCCTTCCCCTCGGCCAGGGAGAGCAGCTGCGCCTCGCTCAATTGCACCGATCCGCCATCGCCTGTCTTGAGCCGCAGGCGGCCGGTCTCGGCATTGACGCCGTCGAGGCCCAAGAGGCGCCGGACGAACTGCATGGGATCCTCCGGCGCCGAGAAGTCCGCGCGCAGATAGGTGCCGCCGCGGTCGCAGATGTAGTCGGCATAGACTTGCGCCAGCAAGAGATCGACATAGTAGAGGGTGCCGCGAAACACCCCGTTGTCGTTGAGGAATTGGCTGAGCTCCCGGCGCAGGGCGACGAAGGCCGCATAGTCGTCGCCAACCTCGATGGTCATCTCGTCGATCCGCTCGCCGTACCAGATCTCGCGCAGCGCACCGGTGTTGCTGCCGGCGTCCCAGACCCAGCGGCACATCAGGGGATAGCGTTCGGGGTCCAGGTAATGAAGGATTTCCGCTGCGAGGTCTCTCATCCAGCGGTGCTGCCGGTCTCCGGGAAAGCGGGCGCAAAAGCGCGCCAAACGCTGGTCGGCGAGGCTGGTATCCGCCAATTCCCGGGTCAACTCCACGACGGCCTCGCGGATGTCCGTGAAACCGCCGCCGCTGAGATAGGGCGCGACCCGACGGCGCGCCGGCGCGACGAAGGCGCAAATGCGCCCGAAAACCTCCGCCTCCAGGGCCGGTAATGACTGCCATGCCAGGGCGCTGCGAAACAGCCTTGTCTTGAGTTCGAGGGCCTCGGCGTAGCGCTCCACCCCACCATGCGGCTCGCTGCCCGTCACCAGCTTTTCAAGGGCGGCCCGCAAGGCCGGTCCGCTCAAATCGAGCACCGGCAAGTCATCCGCTGGAGGCGCGGTGGCTTGGCCAGGCATCGTCATGAGAAAAGCCACCCCGGCCTACTCCGCCGCGGCGCTGAAGCTGCGCCCCTCGGCGAGGGCGGCCATGGCCGCGGCCTGGCCCTGGGCGATGGAGTCGTCGATGGTCTCCGGCCCAGTGGCCGCACCGGCCACATAGACGCCGGGCCGCGACGTCGCCGCCATCTGCTCGTAGGGACTGATGCGGGCGATGTGGCCGTGCTTCTGCAGCTCGACGTCGAAGATCGAAGCGAGCAGCATGTTGTCCACATTGGGATCCATGCCGATGGCATGCACCACCATGTCGAAGGGAATGGTGATCGGACGTTTGACGAGCGTGTCTTCGCCCTTGACGATCAGCTTTTCGCCGTCGGACGTGACCTCCGCGATGCGCGCCTTGATGTACTTGACCTTGAACTCCTCCTGGCTGCGCCAGTAGTAGAGGTCTTCGTAAAGGCCGTAGGTCCGGATATCCATGTAGTAGATGTAGACATGACAGTCCGACAGCTCTTCGCGAATCTCCATGGCAAGGTTGCAGGACACGGTACAGCATACTTTGGAGCACCACTCGCGGCCGATTTGGCGGTCGCGCGAGCCGACGCACAGCAAGATCGCCACGCGTTTGGGCGCGCGCCCGTCCGACGGGCAGCGCACGCCCTGGCCTGACGATATCATCTGCTCGACCTGGGTGGTGGTGACCACGTCCTCGAACAGCCCGAAGCCCCATTCCGGCTTGTTCACCGGATCGAAATGGGTGAAGCCGGTGCAGAGGATCGCCGAGGCGACCTCCAGGTCCGTGCCGTCCGACAGGCTGGCCGTGAAGCCACCCGGATCGCCGGCAAACGACTTGACGGTGGTTCCCAAACGGCGCTCGACCTGGGGCAGGGCCTCTACCCGGCCGACCATGCCGCCGATGGCGTCCTTGGCCCACTCGCCCGAGGGCACCAGCTTGGCGTAGCCGGAAAGGATCGGCGCGCCGCCAAGCCGGTCTTCCTTCTCGACCAGCACCGTGGGTTGGCCCAGGGAGCCGAGGGCGTGAGCGGCCGAGAGGCCAGCCGGGCCGCCGCCGACGATGAGGGTCGGCTTGGTCATCGGTCCCGACCGACGGGCTTATAGCCCGGGCCGGAGGTGATCATGAGGCGCGGGTCGTAGAGGGTCTCCGCCTTGCCCGCCTCGACGTCCTTGAGATAGGCCTCGAATTCGGCCTTCCGCGCCCGCCAGTCGATGCCCAGCTTCTCCATCAGGCCCTCGATGGGCGAGGCGTGCCAGTGGGACTGGACGATCTTGTAGGGATGGGCGCCGCAGACCAGGGCGGCGAACTGGCAGTCGGCGAGGATCGGCAATTCCACCGGCCGGTCGCCGGCCCTGCTGATCCACTGGTTCTTGTCGAGGGTCGTGATGCAGCCGGTGTCGTGGCCGATCATGATGTCGGCCTTGGCCTCCTCGACGGCGACGCGCACCTTGCGGTCGATGGCGAAGGAGCGGGTAAACTCCCGTTCCGAGATGATGTGGCGGAAGCCGAAGCCACAGCAGTCGTACCAGGTCGAATAGTCGATCACCTGGGCGCCCAGCTCCTGCAGCAGGCCGGTCGAGACGGCAACGCGCTCGCCGTCGAGGATCTCGTCGTCGTAGATCGCGTCCTCCGGCACCATCTTGTAGACGTGGCAGGCCGGGTGGACGGTGGCGCGCAGCTCGCTGCAGTCGATCTCCTGCAGCTCGCGGATCCGCCGGCGCACCACGTGCAGCCATTCGGAGTAGTGGACGACCTCCTCGGGGATCAGGATCTTGCCGTCGACCAGGCGCCCGAGCTTGGCCAGGATCTTCTTCACCTTTTCGCGCAAGGCGGCCGAGTGCAGCAGATAGCCGCGCACCTCCTTGTAGTTCCCGAACGAGGTCCCGCAGTGGACTAGGGGATAGTAGTAGCCCTCGTCCAGGCCCTGCGCCTTGCTCGCCACATAGGCCTGATGGAAGTTGCGCAGGAAGACCGCCGCCAGGCTCTCCAGGTTGCCGATGCCGGAGCCATGGTAGTTCCAGGCGGTGCAGGAGGTCTGGTCGGTCTCGTCGAGATACTCGACCCCCATCTTGTTCATGAGCCACAGTAGCGAGGCCGGATAGCCCGGGATGTTGCCGCACTGACCGCACGACTTGTGGTGCCAGAGGCGGCGCGTCGGGATGCGCTTGTCCCAGCCGTAGAGCGTCTTCGCCGTGACCGGTTCCTGCTCGTCGGTGATGCGGTGAACGACGATCTCGCCGTCCTTCTCGAGCTGCCACATGATGTCGCGCACGTCCTCAACGCGCGCCTTGTTGGTCAGCATCGAGCGCCGGTCGATCCGCTGTTCCACCCAGGCGGTGGCCTGGCGGGCGTCGTCGGGGCTCAGACCGGAGTCCGCCCAGTCCGCGCCGTGCCCGGTGAAGCGCTCGCCGTTACCTGTGGTCATGTCCGTCTCCTTGCCTGGACCAGGGGAGGGCAAAGCTCCGCTAGTCCTCGTCGTCTTCGTCGGCCTCGTCCTGCTCTTCGAGCCAGTCTTCCCAGTCCTCGCGCTTCTCGTCCATGATGTCGGTGATTACGTCGAAGAGGTTCTCGTCGATGGTTTCCAGCTGGTCGAGAACGCCGGTCATCTCCCAGATCGTGTAGAGCTCGATCGAGGTCTTGAGGTTGACCTCCCAGGAGGTTTCCGTGGTGTTGAGTGTGGGCACGGGAATCGCCTGGCGCAGGACCTTCAACGGCGCCTCGACCTTGGAGATGTTGGGGCCCCAGTCGGCGAAGTGGTCGGGCTTGATCATGTCGGGCGAGACCTGGTTGCCCGTCGAAATCACCTTCAGCAGCACCCGGCTGAAGGGGCGCAGGACATCCTTGGCCGACTGCAGGCCGTGCTTGATGGCGGTCTCGCGCATCAGCATGACCAGGCCGCCAGGCGAGTTCCCGAAGGGGCAGCGCGCCGCGCAGGTGTAGCACTGGGCGCAGGCCCAGATCTTCTCCTGCATGGCGTCGTAGATGCCTTCCAGGTTCTCGGTCCAGAGCAGCTGGACGATCTCCCGCGGGCTGAAATCATAGTAATGGGCCGCCGGGCAGGTCGCCGTGCAGATGCCGCAGTTGAGACAGCCGTTGAGCTCGTGGTCGTAGCGCAGGTCCGCCTGAATGTCCGAGAAGATCTCTTCCAGGGTGTCCCGGCTCACCACCGGGTCGTCCGAAAGGGGATCTCCGATGGTGTGTTGGACTCGCGTCGTGGCTGCCTGACTCATAACCTCATCCAAGGCGGTTGGGCGACCCATTGCGCGCGCTAGTAGGTGAGCACCCGAGTGTCGTCATCTTCCATGACCTGCTCGATCAAGTAAGCGCCTCCGACGATCCCCTCGCACTCGGGGATAAGGTCCTCCTTGGACATGTCGAAGAGGTCGAGATTGGGCGAGCAGCAGTAGAACTTGACGCCGGCTTCATGGGCGTCCTTGATGAAGTCGTAGACCGACTTGGGCGAGCCTTCCTTGACGAAGAGGGTCTCCGCGACGCCCTTCTTCATCAGACGGCCGGCCGTGGCCGTGCACACCACCTCGACGTCGTACTCCATCGCCGCGGCGACCGATGCCTGAAAGATCGGCGCGCCCAGCTCCTCGACGTTTCGGGGGTCGGTATTGGCCATGATGATGAGCATTTTGTCCGCCATCGTGCTTCCCCTAGTGCGACCAAGGAGTCGTTTGCGGATCGTCAAGGCGGCCCTCGCGGCCAAGCCAATGATATCCCACCAGGATATATTCGCAACAAAAAGATTATAGAAAAATAGATTATTAAAATCGAATATGTTGTCCCTTCCGGGCTTGGGGTTTTTCGGTTCCGCCCCTTTCGAAACCCCGATCAGGCCCGCATGAGACCGGTGACCTGGACGAGGCCGGTCATGATGGGAACCAGGGCGTCTTCGATCTCGGGCTGTCTGGTGCGCAAGGCCTCGAGCGCCGGGCCGGGGTTTTCAGGTGTCTCGTCGAACTCCATGATGAGGTCCTCCGCCATGCCGAGCTTGGCGCCGGGGTGGCCGGCAAAGCCGAGACAATTGCCGCGGACCTGGAAGAGAGCCGGCCGGCCGGCCTCGTCTTCGGCCAGGACCCGGGCGTCCGGCGGCGGGATCGGGCGGTCGCGCATGTAGGTCACCAGGGGAAAGCGCTCCGGCAGGAAACCGTTGAGGGCCTCGGCTGACAGGCGCGTGGCCGTCGTC
>CALJXB010000373.1 GCA_937974415.1 uncultured Kiloniellales bacterium | reverse complement strand
GGCCGAGCTGATCGCGGCCTGCGAGGGCGGGCGGGACCACGACGCCGATCCGGTGCAGGTTCATATGAAAAACACCGGCCGCAACCTCGACGTCGGCTTCTATTCCCGCCGGCGCGAGATCAACGAGGAATCGAGCTTCTCGGTGCTGGGCTAGGCCGGGTCCGCCTGGGGCACGTCGGCCGGCGGCTCGAAGGGCCGTTCGTGGCGGCGCGCTTCCTCGATCAGCCAGGCCTTGAAGACCTGCACCTCGCGGCGGTCGATGGCTTCCTCCGGCGTCACCACGAAATGGGCGTCTCGGGCGGGAATGGTGAGCTCGAAGGGCGCCACCAGGCGGCCGTCGGCCAGCGCGTCGTCGACGACGGGCGACAGGCCGAGGGCCACGCCGATGCCCTCGACGGCGGCGCGGGTCGCCATCATGTGCAGATCGAACTGCAGGCCGCCGCCGACCGACAGGCCCGACACCCCGGCGGCGTTGAGCCATATCTGCCAGTTCTCCGGCTCGCCGATCACATGGATCATGGTGTGGTCGGCCAGGTCCTCGGGCCGCTCGAGAGCGTCCGAGCCCGTGAGGAGCGCCGGGCTGCACACGGGAAACAGGATCTCCCAGAACAGGCGCTCGGCGCGGAAGCCCGGCCAGTTGCCGTCGCCGTAGCGGATTTCCAGGTCCGCGTCGGCCTGCCCGAAGGCCAGCCCGTCGACCGTGGTGGTGAGCCTGAGGGTGATGTCCGGATGCTTTTCGAAGAAGCGCGCCAGGCGCGGCACCAGCCAGGTGTAAGTGAGCGAGGTGCTGACCCGCACCGCCACCGGCCCGCCCCGCTCGCTGCCGAACAGGTCCTGGGTGCCGGCAGCCAGGTGATCGAAGGCCTGGCGGACGATCGGCAGATAGCCGTGGCCGGCATCGGTCAGGGTGAGCGAGCGCGGCAGCCGGGTGAAGAGCGCGGTGCCCAGCCAATCCTCAAGCTGCTTGACCTGCTGGCTGATCGCCGCCGGGGTGACGTTGAGCTCCTTCGCCGCCTCGGCGAAGCTGGTGTGGCGGGCGGCGGCCTCGAAGGCGCGCAGCCAGTTGAGCGATGGCAGTCGTCGTCGCACGGCTCTTCTCGCCTCACGTTTCCGCTTGGCCTACGTTGGTCATTGTGGCCGGCCCGGGCGGTCGCCTTCAAGAGCGATGGAGTCGATTTTAGCGGCGGCCGCCGGCGAGCTTTACCGCGTCCGGGTGCTGGCGCAGGCGCCACATGGCGAAAACTCCGATGTAGGGCCCGATGGCGAGGAAGGCGAAGGCGTAGGGCCAGCCGAACACGGCCACCAGACCGGGCACCAGTTGGATAGTGATCAGCGTCAGCAGGAAGCCCATGCTGGTTTGGATGGTCAGCATGGTGCCGACCAGGGAGCGGTCCGAGAGCTCGGCGACGCTGGCGGAGAACTGGGCGGAGTCGGCGACGACAGAGATGCCCCAGATCAGGCAGACCACGATCAATATGGCTGGGGGGGCGCCGAACAGGGCGCCGATCAGAAGCGCGCAGGTGCCGCTCACCGCCATGGCGAGCATGGTGAGGGCGGTGCGCCCCCAGCGGTCGGCGAAGGCGCCGCCCAGGATGCAGCCGACCGCGCCGATGCCGATGGTGGCGAAGGTGACGAAGGCGGCGGCGACCGAGGCGGTCGACTCGTCGGCGAAGCTCAGCTGGAAGCTGGCGTGGAGGAACAGGCCGATCCAGGCCCACATGGCATAGAGCTCCCACATGTGGCCCAGATATCCGAGATTGGCGAGGCGGAGCGAGGGCGTGGTCCAGGCGGCGAGCGCGAAGCGCGGATTGAAGGGCGGCGACTTGCCGACATTGGGGCCGATTCCGGAGAGCCGGATGGCGAAGGCCGCAAGCACCGCCGAGACGCTGCCCGTCGCCAGAGTGAGTCGCCAGTCGATTCCACCCAGGGCGTTGAACAGGTGGGGTGCCGCCGAGCCCAGGGTGAGCGCGCCGACCAGCAGGCCGAGGAGCATGCCCATGTCGCCCTCCGCCCAGGTCGAGGCGAGCTTCATGCCCACGGGGTAGATCCCCGCCATGCAGACCCCGGTCGCGAAGCGCAGAACTATGACCGGCGCCGAGCTCGGGTCGAATAGCAGGATCGCGGCGTTGGCCGCCGCGGCCACCAGGGCCGAGCCCATGAAGAGGCGGCGCGGATCGAAGCGGTCGGCCAGGCCGAAGAAGGCGCTCGCCAGGGTGCCCACGACGAAGCCGAGCTGGACCGCGCTGGTGAAGAGCGAGGCGGTGGCCGCATCGAGCCCCTGCTCGGCCTGCAGCGCGGGAATGATCGCCGTGGCCGAGAACCACAGGGTCATGGCCGCTACCTGGCTTGCCGCGATGACCGCTATCGAGAACCCGCGCCCGGCCGCCATGGCGAGTCTGTCTCCAAGCGCTTAGTGGTCAGGACTCGAGCTTGACGGGCTCGCCGTGCGGCGTCTTGGCGTGGGCCTCCGCCCAGGCGGCCTTGCGGGCCTCGACGTCCGTCTCGCTCGCCAGGTCCTTGGCGCTCAGAATCGTGCGCAGGGCTGCGAGCCAGTGCCAGTAGTAAGTGCTGCCGTCGTCCGGGTCGCCGCGCTCTTGGGCCGCCTTGATCTCCCGGCCCAGGGCTTCTGCCCATTCGCTCCAGGTGAAGTGGCCCGCGTCGTGGAGCTGAACGGCGAGGGCAAAGACCTGAGCCTGCCAGGGCTCGGCGAAAACCGGCTCTTGCTCCGGGCGGTGCGGCAGGGCTTCGAAAGGCCGGGGGTCACGCCGGGTCAAGGTGATCGTCCCAAAGGTCCAGGTAAACGCCATCCTTGGGGCCCGCCGTCCCGCCCCACAGCTCCCGGGCCGCGAAGCGCACGCTGTAGACGTGCTGGGGGTTTTCGCCCTGCCCGTGGGCCTTGGTGTCGGCGAACACGAAGAGGCCGTGGTCCCGGTCGACGACGCCGCGCTTGCCGCGGGCATAGCGGGGCAGGCGGGTGTGGCCGGTCGGGCTGATGGTGCGGGCGATAATCTGGTCT
>CALJXB010000372.1 GCA_937974415.1 uncultured Kiloniellales bacterium | reverse complement strand
ATTGAACTGGAGTGCTTGGCCATGCCGATCAAGGTCGCGCAACTGCGCACCTTCGCAACCGTCGCGCAGTGCGGCAACATCAAGGATGCCGCCGAGCGTCTTGGCCGCACGCCCTCGGCCGTCTCCATGGCGTTGAAGCAGCTCGAGGAGGACCTGGGCGGCAGGCTGTTCGAGGCCGACCGGAAGAACGCCTTGACGCCGCTCGGGCGCTATGTGCTCGACACCGCACAAGATGAGCTCCTGCGCTTCGAGCGTGCGGTGGCGAGGATGCAGGCCTATGCCGGCAACCGGATCGGGCGTTTGGAGTTGGCCTGTGTGCCAACGGTCGCATTGCGCATCCTTCCCGACGTCATTCGCGATTTCGTTGCCGGTCGTCCGGGGGTTCAGCTCGAAGTCTGGGACATGGATTCGCTCAGCGTGCGGCGCGCGGTCGAGCGCGGCGAGGTGGATCTGGGCATCGCCAGCTCGGGCGGGGCGGACGGGGCGCTCGATTACCGCCCGTTCTTCGATGACGAGTTCGGTGTGGTGTGTGCCGCTGACGCCCCTCTAACCCGGCTGAAGCGGCCGGTGCGGTGGAGCGACCTTGGCGATGCGACCATGATCGCCAACGGCCTAAGCCGGTCCATTGCCGATCCCGCCTATCGAAGCTTGGAAGAGCGGTCGAGCCTCATGGTGCGCAACGTGACTTCGATTTTGGCTCTGGTGCGCCGCGGTGTCGGCGTGACCCTTTTACCGAGTCTCTCGGTCCCGCGCGATGATGAAGGGATTCGCTTTCTGTCGCTCGCCGGGGCCGCTATCCGGCGAAACGTCGGGGTGATGAGCCGCGCCGATTCGACGCTTTCTCCGGTCGCCCGGGCCTTCTGCGAGGTCTTGATGCAGCATGCGCCAAAGGACTCGGCGTGCGGTGATGTGAAGCGATGAGGCGGCTCACCCGGCCAGGCGATTGGCCGGGCACCAGCCCTCGCGGGCGCGGCGGTCGCGCACCACCGTCACCCGGTGCATGGTGCGGCCCTGGGGCCGGTAATCGTCGACCGCGTAGTGCTGGGTTACCCGGTTGTCCCACATGGCAAGCGAGCCCGGGCGCCAGCGGAAGCGCACCTGGAACTCCGGCTGGGCGATGTGGTCGAAGAGATAGCGCAGCAGCCGGTCGCTTTCGCGCAAGTTCATGTTGGTGATGAGCCGGGTGAAGGGGTGGTTGACGAAGAGGCAGCGCCGGCCGGTCACCGGATGGCGCGGCGCCACGGGATGGACCGCCGAGCCTTGGCGCGCCATGGCCCGGTTGAGGCCCTCGAGCCCGCCGGCCGCCAGGAAGTCGTTGCGGAAGTCGCCCATGTCGTGAATCGCCTCGAGCCCGTCGATGTGGCTCTTGATCTCCGGCGGCAGGGCGTCGTAAGCGGCGACCATGTTGGCCCAGAGGGTGTCGCCGCCGCTTGCCGGAACCTCCACGGCATAGAGGATCGAGGCGAAGGGCGGCTCCTGGTAGAAGGTTAGGTCGGTGTGCCACTCGTTGGTGTCGGGCTTGTGGTCCGGCCCGTGCTTCAGAAGCACCACGTTGGGATGGCCCTCGGCGTGGGGGTAGATGGGGTGCGGCTTGTCGATCTCGCCGAAGCTCTCGGCGAAGGCCAGCTGCGCCGCTGGCGGCAGGTCCTGGTCGCGGAAGAAGACCACCTGGTGGTCGAGCAGCGCCTGATAGACCGCGTCGAGGGTCTCGCTGTCGAGCGGTTTGGAGAGGTCGAGGCCAGAGATTTCCGCTCCGATGGCAGGCGTGAGGGGATCGATGGAAAAAGCCGCAGCCGTCATGACAAAACCCTCCGGACTCAAGGCGTGATTCGAGCCGAGCCTAGCAATGCCCCGGCTCCGGAGTCATGGGAAATCGAGGGTGGGAAATCGAGGGGTGGAAAATCGAGCCATGGGAAATCGTTGCAGGAAAGCCGCGCGCCGGGTTTAGATTGCCGCTTCGGATCGAATAGGCCGGGAGCAGGCGATGGGCGAATTGGTTGCGATCGCGCGAAAAGGGCAGAGCCGCGCGCCGATGGAGGTGATGGGCAGCGTTCTGGTGACGCAAGAGGACGGCATCGCGGGCGATCACTGCGGCCGGCGGCCGAAGAATCGGCAGGTGACCGTGATGTCGGCCGATGTCTGGGATGTGGTCTGTGCCGAACTGGGGGCCGAGATCGCCTGGACCACCCGGCGCGCCAACCTGCTGGTGCGCGGCGTCGAGTTGCCGAAGCGCGCAGGCGTCAAGCTCTCCATCGGCGGGCTCAAGCTCGAGGTCGGCATGGAGACGGCGCCCTGCGAGCGCATGGACGAACAACACCAGGGCCTGACCGCAGCCTTGCAGCCCGACTGGCGCGGCGGCGTCGCCTGCCGGGTGCTGAACGACGCCGAGATCCGCATCGGCGACCCGGTCGCGGTGGAGGGGTGAGGCCCCGCCCATGTCAGAACCCGCGACATCGCCCCGTACCCACGTCCAAGAGGAGGGCGCGGGGCCGCTGATCACCATGATCCACGGCATCGGCGCCTCCACCGAGTCCTGGGCGGGGCTGGTGCCTCTGCTGCGCGACCGCTTCGCCTGTCTGAGCTACGACCTGCGCGGCCACGGGCGGAGCGAGGTGGTGCCGGGCCGCTACGAGCTCGACGCCTATGTGGATGATCTGGCGGCGCTGCTGGACGCCCGCGGCATCCAAGCGTGCCATCTGGCCGGCCATTCCCTCGGCGGGGTGATCGCCCAGGCCTTCGCGCTCAAGTATCCCGAGCGGACCAAGAGTGCCATCCTGGTGAGCACCGCGGCCTGCCGCACGCCCGAGGAGCGCGAGGCGATCCTCGGCCTTGCGCGCATGGTCGAGCGCGAGGGCGTCGCCTTCATCATCGACCGGGCCATAGAGCGCTGGTTCACCTCCGCCTTCCAACAAGCCCATCCGGAGGTCATCGCGCGGCGTAAGGCGCGGGTGCTCGAGACCGATCCAGAGTCCTTCGCCAACGCCTTTCGCATCTATGCCGAAAGCGATCTGGGCGATGAGCTTCACCGCATCGCGGCGCCGACGCTGATTATCACCGGAGAGAACGACGTGGGCTCCAGCCCGCGCATCGCCGAGGCCATGGCCGAGCGGATCCCGGGCGCCGAGCTGGAGGTCGTCCCCGAGCTGCGCCACGCGGTGCTCTTGGAGGCGCCGGCCCTGGTCGCCGAACGCATCGCCGCCTTCGTCGCCAAGCTGGAAAGCTGACGCGCAAGGCCCGTCCCACGCTGGCCGATTCAAGTTCGAAGACTCGCGGAATTCTCCCTGCTAAGTTCGGTTCTCTTGAACCGAGCGGGGGCGTCATGAACATCCAGCTGGCGCGCACATTTCTGGAAGTGCTGGAGGCCGGCAACCTGAACAAGGCTGCCGAGCGCCTCAACGTCACCCAATCGACGGTGACCATGCGCATCAACGCCCTGGAGGAGGCCCTCGGCCAGCGCCTCCTGGTGCGCAGCAAGTCCGGCGTGGGCCTCACCAACGCCGGCTTCAAGTTCCGCCGCTACGCCGAGATGCTGGTGCAGATCTGGCACCAGGCCCAGCAGGAGATCGCGCTGCCCGAGCCCTTCGCGGGCACCCTCAACATCGGCTACGAGGTCGATATTTGGGACGGCGGCATCGACGACTGGCTCGCCTGGTTCGCGCAAGAGCGGCCGGAGATCGCCCTGCAGGTCTGGGCCGGCGACGGCGAGGCCTTGAACCGCTGGCTGGCGAGCGGCCTGATCGACTGCGCCGTCACCTACGCCGACGCCCTCAAGGGCGAGTTCAAGAGCGAGCCCCTGTTCGCCGACCGCCTGGTGCTGGTCT
>CALJXB010000371.1 GCA_937974415.1 uncultured Kiloniellales bacterium | reverse complement strand
GGCGCATTGGCCCAATTGCCGGGTCGTTTGTTGGAGCTCCGGTTCGCTTTCCTCGGTGCAGGTGATGACGCCGAACATGGCATCCGAATGGCCGACCAGGTACTTGGTCCCAGCCTGAACCGATACGTCAATACCATGCTCTAACGGTTTGAAATTCAGGAAAGTAGCCCAGGTGTTGTCCATCACGGTCCGAATGCCCACGGCCTTCGCGGCAGCAGCGATCGCCGGCACGTCCTGCATGTCGAAGGTGAGCGAGCCGGGCGATTCCAAGTGGACCAGCCGGGTGTTGGGTCTGAACAGTCCGGCGATGTCGGCGCCGATTAGGGGGTCGTAGTACTCGACCTCGACGCCGAACCGCGCGAGCAGGCCGTCGCAGAACTTTCGCGCCGGCTGATAGGCGGCATCGCAGACGAGCGCATGACCGCCGCTTCCCACCAGAGACAGGATCGCCACGTTGAGCGCGGCGAGGCCGGAGCACAGCAGGAAACTGCGGTGCCCGCCTTCGAGGTCCGCAAGGGCCTCTTCCAGGGCGAAGCTGGTCGGCGTTCCCATGCGGCCATAGGTCTTGGTTCCCTGCCGCAGGGTCCGGTCCTTGGTTTCGTAGGCTTCCAGACTGTCGAACAGGATGGTGGAGGCGTGGTAGACCGGCGGATTGACCGTCCCGAAGTCGGTATAGGGCGCGCGGCCCAGGTGGGCCAAAAGGGTCTCCGTTTTGTGCGGGCGCTTGCTCATGGCTTTCGGCGTTTTCCCGATCCGTGCTGCCAACATGCCGGCCGTTGCGGATCTTAGCGCGAATGCGTCCGGACTCGCACGGGCGAGTTGACGGGCGACTTGACGGGGGTTCGACGGGAGCGATTTTGCCGATCGCGCGCGGTCTCCTCAATCAGCCTGTGAATAAGCGATTCGAAAAGCGGGTTGCTGCTAACATTCTGCTGGTGTTAGATTTTGGTGGAATGGTAGGGGGTTGGTCTAGTGACTTGCCCCATCAACGATAAATGAAAACGAGAGCAGGGAAGGTCATTCCATGAAGATTTCCAAGCTTCTGCTTGCCGCCGGGGCAGCGGTCCTGTTGTCCTCCGCGGCGTCTGCGGCAACCCTGGACGAGGTCCGTGAACGCGGCGAGCTCCGTTGCGTTATCAGCACGGGCCTGGCCGGATTCGCCTACACCGACGCATCCGGCAACTGGCAAGGCTTCGACGTGGACTTCTGCCGCGCCACGGCCGCTGCCGTCTTGGGCGACCCCAACAAGGTGAAGTTCGTCACCTCGACCGGCAAGACCCGCTTCACCATCTTGAACTCCGGCGAGGCCGACGTTCTCTGGCGCAACACGACCTGGACCTTCGTCCGCGACGTCGATGTGAAGCTCCTGTTCCTCGGCGTCAACTACTACGACGGCCAGGGCTTCCTGGTGCGCAAGGATCTGGGCGTGACCAGCGCCACGGAACTCGACGGCGCTTCGGTTTGTATCCAGACCGGGACCACCACCGAGCTGAACCTGGCGGACTTCTTCCGCAGCAACAATATCAGCTACGAGCCGGTGCCGATCGAGACCAACGACGAGGGGCGCACCAACTATCTGGCCGGTCGCTGCGACGTCTACACGACGGACGCCTCGGGACTGGCGGCGACAAGGTCGACCTTCGACGATCCCTCGGCGCACGTCGTGCTGCCCGAGATCATCTCGAAGGAGCCCCTGGGGCCGGCCGTGCGCCAGGGCGACGACGGTTGGGGCGACATCGTGCGCTGGGTGCTGAACGCGACCATCTCGGCCGAGGAGCTCGGCGTCACTCAGGAAAACGCAGATACCATCGGCGAAAGCAGCGATAACCCTGAGGTCAAGCGCCTGCTCGGTACCGAAGGCGATCTTGGCGCCATGCTCGGCCTGGAAACGGACTGGGCGGTCAAGGCGATCAAGGCCGCCGGCAACTACGGCGAGATCTTCGACCGCAACATCGGCCCGAGTACACCGATCGCGCTCGAGCGGGGCCTCAATGCCCTGTGGAGCGAGGGCGGCCTGATCTATTCGCCGCCGTTCCGTTGATCGGACGCGAATAAGGCTAGCAGAACGGACGAGCGCTGGGAGCTTCGGCTCCCGGCGCGGTCCGCCCTTTTGGACAAGCAATTAGATCGACGGCTAAGTCGGCGGGTGGCATTCGAGTCCCTCGGGGCCGGGGTGCGCGACGAACCGGGTAATGTGCAAACGCAGACTGGGGACGGCCGGTTATGGCAGAACAAGCGGTAGCGAGTCCGGGCTTTTCGCCCTTGCGGCTGTGGAACGACAAGGAAGCCCGCTCGATCATCATCCAGATCCTCACCATGGCTTTGCTGGTGGCGTTTCTCGCCTACATTGTCACCAACGCCATCGCGAACCTGGAGGCCATCGGCAAGACCTTCAGCTACGATTTCCTGAGCGAACCGGCCAGCTACGACATCAACCAGACCCTGATCCCCTATACCTCCCGCAGCACGCACCTCGAAGCCGCTATCGTCGGCTTGCTCAACACTTTGCTGGTGGCGGTCTGCGGGATCATTCTGGCGACGATCCTGGGGTTCATTCTAGGCGTGCTGCGCCTCTCGTCGAACTGGCTGGTGAACAAGATGGCCTATTGCTTCATCGAGTTCACACGCAACGTGCCGGTGCTGCTCCACATCCTGTTGCTCCACGGCATCATCGTCACCTCCCTGCCGACACCGAAACAGGCGGGCACCGAAAGCAGCGACATTTTCTTCTTTACCAATCGTGGCGTCTTCGCGCCGAGCCCGCAGTTGGAACCGGCCTTCTGGGCGGTCGCCATCGCCTTCGTCGCGGCCATCGTCTTCGCCATCGGGTTCAACAAGTATGCCCATAAGGTGCAGGACGAAACCGGCAAACACCTGCCGGTCTTCTGGGTCAGTATCGGAGCGATCGTCGGCCTGCCTTTGATCGTCTATTTCATCGCCGGCATGCCGTTGCACTGGGAAACGCCAGCGCTCAAAGGGTTTAACTTCAAAGGCGGCATGGTGTTGCGGCCGGAGTTTGTGGCGCTTTGGCTGGCGCTCTCCTACTACACCGCCTCGTTCATTGCGGAAATCGTGCGCGCGGGCATTGTCTCGGTCAGCTACGGCCAGTCCGAGGCCGCCTTTGCCCTCGGCCTGAGGCCGAACCGCACTCTGTCGCTGATCGTCGTTCCTCAGGCGCTCCGGGTGATCGTGCCGCCGCTGGCCAGCCAGTACATGAACCTGACCAAGAACTCCTCGCTGGCGATCGCGATCGGCTACATGGACCTGGTGGCGACCATCGGCGGCATCTCGTTGATGCAGACGGGCAAGGAGATGGAGACAATGATCATCGTGCTTCTCACCTACCTCGTCCTGTCGCTTTCCATTTCCGCTGCCATGAATTGGTACAACCAGCGTATCAAGCTGGTGGAACGGTGAGGGGGGCGAGGCCATGACCGACACGACTGCCACTCCGTCCGCAACATCCGGCGGCCAGACTTACGAGCCTGGGACCCATCCCGACCTGCCATCGCCGGTGCGCACGGAAGGGCCGATCTTCTGGATCCAGAAGAACCTCCTGTCCTCGCCGCTCAACGTGGTGCTCACCGTTCTAGGGGGCCTGCTGATATTTTTCACGATTCCGCCCTTCCTCGACTGGGCGATTTTCGATGCCGCCTTCACCGGCGAATCCCGCAAGGACTGCGAGGCGGTGGCCTCGGGCGCCTGCTGGGCCTTCATCGACGAGCGCCTCCACCTCTTCGTTTACGGCTTCTATCCCGTAGACGAGCGATGGCGGGTGAACCTGTCGTTCCTGCTGCTGGCGATCGCCCTCTATTTCGTGCTCTACGACGGGGCGCCCTACCGCAAGTACGGCCTCTGGTATGCAGTGGCTTTCCCCTTCATCGCCGGTTGGCTCTTGGTCGGCGACGGCGCGATTGTCAAGTCGGTCACGACCGACCAGTTCGGCGGCATCATGCTGACCCTGGTGATCGGCGTTACCGGCATCGCCTTCTCGCTGCCCTTGGGAATCTTGCTGGCGCTCGGCCGCTATTCCAATCTGCCGGCCGTGAAGTTGCTTTGCGTCTGCTTCATCGAGGCCATCCGCGGCGTGCCGCTGATCACCCTGCTGTTCGTCGCCTCGACCATGCTCAACTACTTCCTGCCGCCGGGCACCCAGTTCGATCTGGTGCTCAGGGTCCTGATCATGGTGACGCTGTTCTCGTCCGCCTATATCGCCGAGGTGATCCGCGGCGGGCTGCAGGCTATTCCCAAAGGTCAGTTCGAGGCTGGGGATTCCTTGGGTCTCAAGTATTGGAGCTCGATGCGGCTCGTCGTCCTGCCCCAGGCTCTGAAGATCTCGATCCCCGGGATCGTCAACACCTTCATCGGGCTCTTCAAGGACACCACGCTGGTGATCGTCATCGGGCTACTGGACCCGCTCGGCATCGGACGCGCGTCCCTAGCCGACATCAAATGGGGCGGATTGGCCGAGGAGATGTACGTCTTCATCGCGATCTTCTTCTTCATCTGCTGCTTCAGCATGTCGCGCTATTCGCTTTATCTCGAGAAGAAGCTGCACACCGGCCACAAGCGCTAAGGAACGAGACCGACAAGGAGGGTAGGGGTTATGGCTGCAGTCGAAGCTGAGGGCGCGGGGGTCGACACCGCCGACCAAGAAGACGACATCATCAAACTCATCAACATGCACAAGTGGTACGGCCAGTTCCACGTGCTGAAGAACATCAACCTCTTCGTCAGGCCGGGGGAGCGGATCGTCATCTGCGGCCCCTCGGGCTCCGGCAAGTCGACCCTGATCCGCTGCATCAACCGGCTTGAGGAGCACCAGCAGGGCGAGATCATCGTCAACGGGGTCGAACTGACCAACGACCTCAAGAACATCGACGCGATCCGCCGCGAGGTCGGCATGGTGTTCCAGCACTTCAATCTGTTTCCGCATTTGACGGTGCTGCAGAACTTGACCCTCGGACCCATCTGGGTGCGCCAGGTGCCGAAGAGGGAGGCCGAGGAAACCGCTATGCAGTACCTGGAGCGGGTGAAGATCCCGGAGCAGGCGGCAAAGTACCCGGGCCAGCTTTCCGGCGGCCAGCAGCAGCGCGTGGCGATCGCCCGCTCGCTCTGCATGAACCCGAAGATCATGCTGTTCGACGAACCGACCTCGGCGCTCGATCCCGAGATGATCAAGGAGGTGCTCGATGTCATGGTCGGGTTGGCCGAGACCGGCATGACCATGCTCTGCGTGACCCACGAGATGGGCTTCGCCAAGACCGTGGCCAATCGGGTGATCTTTATGGACATGGGCGAGATCATCGAAGAGAACGATCCCTTCGAGTTCTTCGACAATCCCCAGTCCGACCGCACCAAGCTGTTCCTCAGCCAGATCCTGCATCACTAGGGGTTTAGCTTCACTCTGTCGCGGGGGCGAGGGCCGGCGCAGAGGCCTATCAACGAAAGTAAGCGCGGCCGATCAATCGTCGGTGGATTTGCGCCTCGCTTCGGCCGCGATGAGGCCGTTCAGGCGCGGGTCGTCGAACAGCGTGTGCTCTTGCTTGAAGGGGCGGAAGCCGCAGCGCTGGTAAAGCGGCAGCGCCTTGGGGTGATCAAGGGTGTTGGTGTTGACCCAGAGCCGCTCGGGCGCGTGATTCCAGGCGGTGTCGATCGCCCAGGTGAGCAGGTAGCGGCCGAGGCCCTTGCCGATGAAGTCGGGCATGAGGCCGAAGTAGACCAGCTCGATATCTGGCGGAAACCGGCGGTCGAACTCGGCAAAGCCGGCCGGCTCGCCGTCCACGTTGAGAACGTAGATCTCG
>CALJXB010000370.1 GCA_937974415.1 uncultured Kiloniellales bacterium | reverse complement strand
CTGGCGACGATCCGGCCAGAGCTGGCGATGTCTCAAGTGGCGTCCCACTGGGTGGTCAACGCCTACCTCTTGACCTTCACCTGCTTCGTCGCGGTCGGCGGGCGGCTCGGCGACGTGCTCGGGCATCGGGGCTTCTTCGTCATGGGCGTCGCGGTCTTCGGCTTGGCGTCGCTCGCCGCCGGCTTCGCCCCGAGCGGCGCCTGGCTGATCGCGGCGCGCGCGCTGCAGGGCATCGGAGCGGCGGTCGTCTTTCCGGCCTCCTTGGCCATGATGACCAGCATCTTTCCGGCCGAGCAGCGCGGTACGGCCTTCGGCATCCAAGTCACCGTGGCCGGCTTCTTTATGTCCATGGGCCCTTTGCTCGGCGGCTTCTTCACAGAGACCCTGTCTTGGCGCTGGATCTTCTGGATCAACCTGCCGGTCGTCGCCGCCATCGCCGCGATCGTATGGTCGGCCTGGACGGCACCGCCGCGCGAGCGGCATGGCCCCGGCAAGATCGACTGGCCCGGCCTGATCTCTCTGGTCGGCGGGCTGACCGCCTTGGTGACCGGCCTCATGCAGGGTGCCGAGTGGGGCTGGGGTGCGACGGCGACCCTGGCCTTGTTTTCGGGCGGTGTGGTCCTGCTGGCGCTCTTTATCGTCTGGGAGCGGCGCACGGCGCATCCGCTCATCCAGCTGGGCCTGCTGCGGGACGCGACCTTCACCGGCGGCATCCTTGTCTTCTCCATGTTCCAATTCAACAAGATCGCCGTTTTCGTCTTCGTCGCGCTCTACCTCCAGGATGCGCTGGATTTCTCTCCGATCGATGCCGGGCTCGTCGTAATGCTGGCGGTCGTGCCGACCCTCGGCACGTCTCTCCTGTCCGGCCGGGCCGTCGATCGCTTCGGCTCCCGCCGGCCGCTCTTTGTCGGCCTGGTGCTCAACGGCACGGCGCTGCTCCTGGTCGCCCTTGCCACGACCGTGCATAGCGTGGCGCTGCTCATGGCCCCACTGGTCGTCTGGGGCGCGATGCTCCCGTTCATCGCGATTTCCGCCCGGCGCGCGCTCATGAGCGCGGTGCCTAAGGACCAGCAGGGCGAGGCGAGCGGCGTCAACCTGACGGTCCAGATGCTGGGCGGCGCCGTCGGCATGGCGCTCTGCGGCGCCCTGCTGGTGGCGACCGGAAGCTATTGGAGCCTGTTCCTCATGACCGGCGTCTTGGTCTTCGCTCTGCTGGTCGTCGCCTGGTTCACTGTGGAGCGGCCAGCCGTTTCCGGTTCGTAGGGCACCCCTATTCGAGCGGCAGGATGTAGACCGGCGTGTGGCTGAGTTCGACGGTTAGGCGGCCGCCTTGGGTCTGGCGGCGCGACTGCCGGGGCCTGCCGCGGCCGATCTCGGTGATGACCGGCTCGACCAAGACCGCGGGGGCCTGCAAATTCAGGGCCGCTTGGCTGCTCGGGCTGCCGTCCTCGGGTAGCAGCACCCGGTCCCGGTCCAGCCAGGCGACCCACAGGGGCCCCGCGGGCCGGATGAGCTTGTAGATCCGGTGCGCGTGATCCGGCAGGGCGACCCGCTCGACCCGGGTGACGCCCTCCAGATGCCCCATCATCTGGCCGATCGCGTGGCTCAGGGGATAGCTCTCCAGCACCTGGCCGCTCCTCATGGCGAACTTGGCGCCGCCGCCCCAGGCGGAAATGCCCGCCCCGGCCTGGGCCAGCCGCCAGGTGAGTAGCGGCAGGTCGAAGGTGAAGGAGAGGTTGATCAACTCGACCCCCTGCTCGGCCGCGATCACCGTGCGCTGCACGTGGTCGGCGGCGACGAAGCCGCGGGTCCAGGCGAGGGTCGCCGGGTCGCCGTCGACCAGCTTGCGGAAGAACGCCGCCAGGCGGCAGCGGTCCTGCTCTTTGGCCGGCGGGATCAGCACCCCCTGGGCGCCCCCGGTGCAGTCGGTGGCCGGGCCCCAGGCGATGTAGCTGGTCGGAATGGTGTCGCTGACGATCACCGGCTTTCGGTAGCCGCGCCGTCCGGTCTCATGGGCAAGCCAGCGCAGCTGGTGCTCGAGCTCCGCCGGGGCGCCGAGATTGTGCAGGTTGATCACGTCGAAGATCTCGGGCCGGTCGAGCACGGCGCGCTGGTCGGCGAGTCCGTGGTGCAGGTCGTGGCGCGGCGTGCGGGCCCAGGCCGCTTCGTAGCCGGCCGGATCGGCCACGTCGAGGTCGACCGGCGTGGTCAGGAAGGCGGCGTGAGCGACCCGCACCCCGGGGTTGGCCCGATGCGCCGCCCGGTAGGCGATCTCCAGAGTCGCGAGATAGTCCGCCACCGGTTCGGGCTGATAGCTGGAGAACTCCGAGCCGATCTCGAACAGCGCGACCGGCCAGCGCAGCCCCGGCATGTCCTCGATGCCGTCGCCGTCGTAGCGCTCGACCACCCTTGTGACCCACTCGGCGAAGAGTGCGCGGTACTCGGCTTTGGGGCTGGCATTCTCCGCGCCCAACAGGCCCACGTCCTTCGAAGCCCAACGGCTGTGGGGCTTGAGCGCCACTGTGAGCACGGTGAAGCCGGCATCCTGGTAGCTGCGCACGAAGAGGTCGAGGTCGGCGAAGTCGATAGGCGCATCGGGGGCGGACTGCATACGGCCCCAGGCCGAGGCCTCGCCCAAGAGCTTCATGCCGGTGAGGCCGGTTCCCGCGTAATGCTGCGCCATGCCGACGGCCAGGCCGGCGTTGTCGACCACGGCGTACTCCAGCCCGACCACCATCTCGCCCTCGGCGAAGCGGCCGGGCAGCGGCTCTCGGGGCTCCGGCGGCTCCGTCGCGCAGGCGCCCAGCAGCACCGCGACGGCGGCGGCCCGCGCGGCCGCGATGAATGGCGATGTCCAGCTCACGGGGCCGCAGACTACAGCACCGGCGCGCCGCGCACAGCCGAGAGGAACCCGAGCAATCATGTCTGTGATAGGATTCGCTGAAGGTAATTTTCATAGTGCGCCGAAGCTGCGCGAGTGAGGACCCGGTCGCTTTGACCTATCCCGTCATGAAATGGACTCTCTTCACGGTGCTGTTCCTCTTCGCGCCGGCGCTGCTCTTCATGGTCATGGCCGTAATGTTCATGCCCGCGATCTTCTTCGCCGCCGGTATTTTCGCCATGATTCCGAAAGTCGCCGTTCCCGCGCATACATCCGAGACCCTTGTCTTCATCGGCTTCTTCGGTGTTCACCTGCTCGTCTATGTCGGGCTCTATTGGCTGATCTCGATGGTGCTCGCCAAGATTCTCTCGCTGATTCGCAACCCGGTTGCGAGGAACGTGGCCTTCGCCGCGGTGTGTCTGGGGGTGGCGTCCGTCGGGCTGTTCCCCGTCTATGGCAGCGGCGGCCACGGGCCGATGACCTGGGAGACACTGCTCGGTGTCTTCAAGGGGGTGAACGACGACTACGGTCCTTTCTCGGTCGCCACGGTCTATGGAGCCTATTTCCTCGGCCTCGCCGCCGTGCTCATCCACCGCAAACGCCGCCGGCGGGAAAAGACCGGGCTATAGACGAAGACATCGTCCGGGCTGCGGCCGAGGCATCCCTATGTCCGGGCGGAAGACCCGGAGCGCGCATGACCGTGAATGTTGTTCTGGAACTCGCGGCCACTAAGGCGGACTGACGATCCAGCGCCCGCCCCGCGACCTACTTCATCTCCACCTCGATGAAGGCGTATTCGCTTGCGCCGTCGTTGATCACGTCGTGCTCGACCCCGACCGGGCGGAAGTAGGGCTCGCCGGTCTTGAGCTCGGCGTGGGATTCCTCGCCGCCCTCGGTGATCAGCTTGAGGCGGCCGTCCATCAGGGGGATCACCACGTAGTCGAACTCGTGGCGGTGCCAGCCGGTGGCCGCGCCGGGCGCGAAGCGCCACTCGGTGACCCGGGTGCGCTCGTTGTCGATATAGACGGTTGGCACGGCTTTCTCGCCCATGTCAGGCCTCCTATTGTGACGGATATGGGTGGTGCGGGCTCAGCCGCCGTGCGCCCAGTCCCAATAGAGCTGGCGGGCGCGGGAATAGATCGGCCCCGGCTGCAGATCGCGGTCGTCCAGGCGGGTGATCGGCAGCACCTTGCCCAGGTTGCCGGTGGAGAAGACCTCGTCGGCCTCCAGGAAATCCTGGTGGGTGAGGGTGCGCTCGTAGACTGGCACGCCGGCCCGGGTCAAAAGCTTGGCGACCCGCTGACGGGTCACACCGTTGAGGAAGCAGCCGTTGGGCACCGGCGTATGGGCGGCGCCATCCTTGGCCATCCAAACATTTGCGGTGGCCAGCTCCGCAATGTTGCCCATGGAATCGCGGATCAGCGCATTGTCGAAGCCGCGAGCCTGGGCGTCCTGGATGGCGCGCACGGAGTTCGGATAGAGGCAGGAGGCCTTGGCCAGGGTCAGCGCAGTCTCCGGCGTCGGCCGGCGGTAGGGCGAGAGGCAGACGCCGAGACCCTTGGGCTCCGGCATGGGCGCCTCGAAGAGGGTGCAGCAAAAGCGGGTCGAATGGGGATCCGGCACGATGAAGCCCGATTCAGCCCACAACATGGGCCGGATATAGAGCGCGGCGCCGTTGGCGAAGCGGCCGACGCCATCGTGCACGATCTCCT
Organism: uncultured Kiloniellales bacterium; assembly: GCA_937974415.1. Taxonomy (GTDB): domain Bacteria; phylum Pseudomonadota; class Alphaproteobacteria; order Kiloniellales; family JAKSDN01; genus CALJXB01. The sequence goes on along the minus strand of CALJXB010000370.1, from coordinate 2,034 downwards.
CGACCTCGCCGGCCGCGAGCGGCGGCACCAGCCCCATGGTCCGGGCCGAGGCGATGAGGCGGTCGCAATGGCGATCGATGTCCGGCGTTACGCCTTCGAAGGCGCGCGCGCCATCGAACACGATGGAGGACATCCAGGAGGCATGGGTCATAGGCCCCAGCAGGGGCGGGTTGCCTTCGTGCCAGGTGCCGTCGATGTAGTGAAGCGCGCGTCCCTCTTGCCCGCCGTGTCCAGCGACCATGGTATCCTCATGCCTCAGCAGATCGGTGCGGTGCCATCCGGCGTGGGTCGCCCGGCGGTGCCGCCACCGTGTTGGCACCAGCATAGCGGCTTCGCGGGCCCTGGCAAAAGAAATGGGGCAAAAGAATTGCGCGCGCCGTGTCGTGAGATTATTTGGCTCGCGACGGCAGGTCGGCTAGGCTCGCGTCCCGAAACCGAGCCGCATTCGATCGGCCCGACCGGGACCGCCCGTCATGACCCTTCTTGATCTGGCGCAGCGCTGCTTGCAGCTGCTTGACCCTGAGACCGCGCACCGTGCGACGATCTGGGCGCTGCGCCGCGGCTTGGCGCCGCGCGTGCGGGCGTCGGACGATCCCCGCCTCGCCATCCGGCTTTGGGACCGCGACTTTCCCAACCCCATCGGCATGGCGGCCGGATTCGACAAGGACGCCCGGGTGCCGGGTCCGCTCCTCGGCCTGGGGTTCGGTTTCGTCGAGGTCGGCACCCTGACGCCGCACGCGCAAGCCGGCAATCCGCGTCCGCGCGTCTTCCGCCTGCCGGAGGACGGCGCCGTGATCAACCGGCTCGGCTTCAACAACCGGGGGGCGGCGGCGGCCTGGACGGCCCTGGAAGGCTGGCGCGGGGCGGGCGGAACCGGGCTCGTCGGGGTCAACATCGGCAAGAACAGGGACAGCGCCGACGCGGCCGCCGACTACGCGGCGGCGGCCGAATTGCTGGCGCCGGCGGCGGACTACCTGACGATCAACGTCTCCTCGCCCAACACGCCGGGCCTGCGGGCGCTTCAAGGCCGGGCCGAGCTGGAAGGGCTGATCGACGGCCTGCGGGCCGCCCTGGACGGACTCGCCAGCGTGCCGCCTCTGCTGCTCAAGGTGGCGCCGGACCTGGACGAAGACGGGCTGGCCGACATCGCCGAGGTCGCCCTGGAGCGGCGCCTCGACGGTCTGATCGCCACCAACACGACCGTCGAGCGGCCGCCCGGCCTGGTCGGCGGGGACCGGATGGAGGCGGGCGGGCTCAGCGGCCGCCCCCTCTTCGCGCGCTCGACCGAAGTCCTGGGCCAGCTCCACCGGCTGACCGAAGGCCGCATGCCGCTCATCGGCGTGGGCGGCGTCGCCAGCGGCGCCGAGGCCTATGCCAAGATCCGCGCCGGCGCCTCACTGGTGCAGCTCTATACCGCGTTGATCTACCAGGGGCCGGGCCTGGTCGCGCGAATCAAGGCCGAACTCGCGGATCTCCTCGCCCGGGACGGCTTCGCGAGCGTGGCCGACGCCATCGGTGTCGATCGCGGGTGAGTGAGGCGGCAGGCCGCGCACGTAGTTTTCGCCCGCGCGTCACTTTCAACAGCGCCTGAGCTATGGCAGAAGGTCGGCCATGTCCTATTCCAGCACAGAGCGAAGCGAGGGCGGCCCGGCGATACATGCCGGTATGGCGGCGTTCGCCGACCACTTCGACGGCTACATTCTCGACCTTTGGGGGGTGCTGCACGACGGCGTGACGGCGTTTCCCCAGGCGCTCGATTGCCTTCAGCGGCTGCGCCGGGCGGGCAAGCGGATCCTCATCCTTTCGAACGCGCCGCGGCGGACGGCCGAAGTGGCCGGGCGATGCGCCGAATTGGGCCTGACGCCAGACACCTACGATCTGCTCATGTCGTCGGGCGAGGAGGCCTGGCGCCATCTCAAGGAGCGGCCGGACGATTGGCACCGGGCGCTCGGGCCCCGCTGCTTTCACCTGGGGCCGGAGCGGGACATGGGCATGCGCGACGGCCTCGACCACCGCTTCGTCGACGACCTCGCG
>CALJXB010000369.1 GCA_937974415.1 uncultured Kiloniellales bacterium | reverse complement strand
ATAGGACCCGCGATCGCCCCGCGTCAGAGAAAAAGAAAACCGCCCAGAAGCGGCAACTTCACCGCAAGATAGACCGCCGGCAGCGCGATCGCGACGCCATAGGGCAAGTGTTCGCGCGGCAGCAGATAGCGCGGCAAGGTGGTGTTCTGGTATTTACCTTGGAACGGGGGTAAGCTGATAAGGAGGCGTCTCAAGATAATCAGAGCGAGCGACAAGCCGCCGCCGCACAGCACCACTAGGAGCAGGTAATCGAATAAAAAATGCTCGACCATCAAGGGGTCCAGCAGATTCTTTTCGAAACCAGCCCAGAGCGAGATGGCGCTCAAGAGTTTGACGTCGCCCGCCACCATCGCGTCAAAGCGATAGGCGACTAGCCCGACGATCAGGACGGCCAACATGGCGCCGAGATGGGAGAACCAGGCCACCGCATAGCCCGAGTAAAAGGTCAGGAACAAAGCGTTGACGAAGAACAGCGCCACCAGAAGGATCGAGATCGAATTGGGGATGATCATCTTCCAAAGGTCGAAGACCGCAGCCGCGAGGCAAAGCAGACAGAAGAGCCCGAACACCCCATAACGCAAAACGAGGGCGAATTCGTCCATGTGGTTGGCTCCGAACCGATGGGAAAAGGGGGTGCTGCCGACTACTCGCCCGGTGCGGCGGCCGTAATATCCCGAGGCGTCACCGGGAGGCTACCCGTCTCCACGGCGCCCAACTCGCGAATGTGGCGCAAACGAGCGAGATTCTCCCAAGCCGTTTCGTTGAACGTGGGGTCCACGTCCATGGCACGTATGAGGTAGGCCTCGGCGTTCTCCAGGTCGCCCCGCAGCATCGCTACATAGCCGATATTGTTAAGCACGCGCGGCATTTCTTCGTCGGTCACGCCTGCCAGGGCGCGGACATATTGGCCGCTCCAGGCGTGCGCCAGACGAAGATTGTACTGCGCGGGGTCCAAATCGGGATCGAGGCGCAAGGCCCGTTCCAGGTCCGCAATGGCTTCATCCAATTGCCCGCGCATGAAGTGCGAAAATCCGCGGTTGTTAAGGATCATGGGGTCGTTTGGCCGCTCCGCCAAAGCGAGCTCGTAAGCTTCGATTGCCTCGGCCCAAGCCTCCTGGGTATCGTAGTACGAGCCCAGAGCGTTCCAGGCGCGCCACAGCGTCGGATCGGCCTCAACGGCGGTTTTCAGATGCTCGGCGCCCTGGTTCGAAGCGCCTGTCAGCAACATGGAGATTCCCAGACCCTGCTGCGCCCGCGCACTCACTGCGGGCAGATCCTTCAAGCCGCTGAAGACGGCCATCGCTTGGTCCGGCTTGGCCTTGGCGAGAAAGACTTCGCCGCGCAGCAAGCGCGCTTCCAGGCTCTTGGGATGCATCAACAGCAAGCGGTCCGATAGCAGCTCGGCGTCTTTCAAGCGATCCTCGTCCAAGGCCCTTCTGGCCAACTCGAGGACTTCGGGCGACGGCTCGGCGGGTGCGGCGTTAGCAGCCGTCCTCGCCTCCTCGGCGCCGTCTATACTGCCGCACCCGCCGAGCGCCAGCAGGGCGAAAAGGACGACGGCCGCGACGCCGCTCGGGTGCCGACGGCCGTGACTCTGGAGTGGATGTCTATCCCGTCGGCTCGATGGAAGACTCTCTGCTTGCATAGAACAATTCCTGATCGAAGTTCAACAGATCGCCTCCCAGCCGAATTCTGATGTCCGGTGTCTGGTGCGGTGCGGCCTCGAGCCTGACCTCGACCGGCAATTGTGCCGCAAGCTCCTTGGCTTTCTGGAGCCATTCTCTGTGATAGAAGATAACGGTTTCTTGATGACGGAAATGCTCCGCATTCGTCAAGCTCTTTGCGCTAAGTCCTTCAGATTCAAGGAATTGGCTCAATCGAAATGCCATTTGCGGGCGGCCGGTTCCATTGGAAACCTCGATCACCGGCGACTCGTCGCTGCCCGGAGGCAGATCCGGCACATCCTGGGTCCGTGATTCATGGGGCCGATAGGGAACCGTCTCGTAGGTGATGCCGGCTTCCTGCCGGATCGCCGGAGTCTCGATTTCGGCCGCCGGCAACTCGCCCTCGGGCGGAGAATCCTTGGCCTCGAGCATCGCGGCCGAGAGCTGCTGCAAATCGCCCAAAGACCCGGCTGCCGACGGATCGCCGCCCAGCTCCGCCCCGTCGTCATCCCCTAAGTCATCGGCGCCAGACTCGATAATGGCAGCGGACAACTGCGGCAAATCGAAGAGCGACGCGACCGGCGCCTCTTCGATCACCGTCGCGGAGAGGCGAGGCAGTTGGGCGATGTCGACGGCCACAGTGGGGGCCGCAATCGGCGGATCGCTCAGGTCGTCGATAAGCTGGTCCTGGCGGATCGCCCCACTCAGCTCCCGCGCAAACGTCGCCTCTGCGATAATCACGTGCGTCGTTTGCCACGGTGCCGGCTGCGTCTGCAGATTAGTGACCGCGGCCTGGTTGCGGTAATTGCCGATGCGAGGCGCCAAGCCCGCGTCGCGCATGGCCAGCAGAAGATCCGAACTGGGCTGGGTGATAAGGCTCTGAACGGCGGCAGAACTCCGCTCGATCCAGATGTTTTCCGGCGTGGCCAGGGCGCGAATCTCAATCTCTTCCAGATCCTCGTCCTCGCTTGTCGCCGCCTCGTCGGCCAACTGGGTCTGTAGGCTCAAGGTACGAGGTTCGGCCCCGACATCGAGAAACTCGGCGCTGCCCACCGCAGAGGCCAAGAAATTCCGGCTCTCCAACTCGAAACTGGCTTCCGCGTACTGCAGATTGTCCCACACCATGTCGTTCATGGGATCCTTCGCATGGGCGTCCTTCAAATAGGTAAGAGCCAAGTCGTGACGCCCCTGAATGAGGTACGAAAATCCCAAGTTGTTCAGAGTTTGAGCGTTGTCAGGCTCTAGGTTTAGGGCGCGGAGATAGTATCGCTCCGCAAGATCGAAGCGCTGGAGCCGGTCGAACGACGCGGCCAAACCGTTGAGCGCCTCGACCGAATCCGAATCCTGAGCGATGGCGATTTCGAAGTGCTTGACCGCCAATCCATAGCGGCCCGCGGTGAAATGCAGGCTGCCCCGGTCATACGGAGTCGAAGTCAGCTCACCGGGCGTCCAACTGGTATCGCCATATCTGGCTCTGATCTCGGTCGCCGAATCTGCGCAACCCGCCAAAATGATCGGCAGAACCGCCACGGTCAATCGCAAGAAAGTCTTAAACCTCATTCCCCTAGCCTCCTCGACCTGGCCCCCGCCAGGATCCTACAAAGCCGGCAGCAGATCCCTGATGATACGGATGATGCCGGGAAGCACCGCCACCGCAATCATCGCGGGCAGCAAACACAACACCAGCGGGATCGACAACTTGACCGGCAGCATGTGGGCCTTTTCTTCCGCCCTCAGCATACGCTTGATGCGCATCTCCTCGGCCTGCACGCGCAGGGTCTGCGCCACACTTGTGCCGAGTTGATCCGATTGAATGAGTAGAACGACGAAAGAG
>CALJXB010000368.1 GCA_937974415.1 uncultured Kiloniellales bacterium | reverse complement strand
CCCGCCGACAGCCCTTCGGTGCCGAGCAGATGTCGGTGGGGAAAACCAGTTTCCAGGAGGGGTTCGGGCCGCGCAGTCATTAAAGCGCGACTATGGCCCAGGCGGCGGCACCGCGCAAGGATGGGGGCGGAGGATTTGCCCCTCTTCGGCCGGCGTCAGGACAAGTGTGCAGCCGGTTTGCTATCCGGGTTTCGACAGGGCCTCAGCTCGTGTGACAGGGCAGTGAGCAGTTGGCGCAACCGTTAGACTGGGGATAGACCTTCTTGGCCTCGCGAACGGCCTCCCGGCAGGAATCGAAAGTACCGAGATAACGGCGGTTCTCTTCGTTGGCGGGCGTCGGGCAGTTGTCGGCCCTGTGGACCTCGTGGTCCCCGTTGGCTTGAGCATTCATGTTTACATAGTATCTTGGCACGGATCTACCTCCATTCGTTGTGCATGGAAAAGTAGATTTAAAAATTTAGATTCGCAAATGGAAATTGTTGTCAGATCCGCTATTTAACCCCAAGCAGCACCCGCCCCCATCACCCCTCCAGCTTCAACGCCACGTCCACGGTCTCGAAGTCGTCGCCGCGGCGCTGTTGGAAGCCGCGGCTTTCGGCGAGGCCGAGCATGGGGCGGTTCTCGGCCATGACCTGGCCGATCAGCTTGCGCGTGCCGCGCGCGCGGCAGTAGGCGATCATCTTGTCCAGCAGGGCGGCGCCGAAGCCCTGGCCCTTCAGATCGGAGCGCACGACGATGGCGAACTCCGCCGTCTCGTTGTTCGGTTCGGTGACCACGCGGACCACGCCCAGGGTTTCCGGCTCGTTGCCACCGTCCGGGGCGGTGGCGACGAAGGCCATCTCGCGCTCGTAGTCGATCTGGGTGAAGCGCGCCATCTGGGAGTGCGGCAGTTGGCGCACGGCGGAGAAGAAGCGGAAGCGCACGTCCTCCGGCGTCAGGCGGGATAGGAACTCGTAATGCTTGGGCTCGTCCTCGGGGCGGATCGGGCGCATGAGGACTTGGCGCCCGCCCAGGGTCACGGTCTCCTCCAGTTCCTTCGGGTAGGGCCGGATGGAGAGGCGGTCCGGGCCGTTGCTCCCGGCCTGGCGCACGCGGATGCGCGCGTCGAGCGCCAGCACGCCGCTGCCGTCCGCGATCAGCGGATTGATGTCGAGCTCGACCACCTCGGCCAGGTCGGTCACCAGGTGCGCGACCTGGATCAAGCTGAGCGCGATCGCCTCCAGATCGGCGGGCGGGCGGTCGCGATAGCCCTTCAGAAGGTTGGAGATGCGCGTGCCCTCGATGAGGCGGCTCGCCAGGGCCATGTTGAGCGGCGGCAGCCCGACCGAACGGTCGGCGATGACCTCGACGGCCGTGCCGCCCTCGCCGAACAGGACCACCGGGCCGAACACCGGATCGTCGCGGGCGCCGACGATGAGCTCGTAGGCGCCGGGCCGGCGGGCCATCTGCTGGACCGAGAAGCCCGTCAGATGGGCGTCGGGCTGCAGCTCCGCCACGCGTTGGCTCATCGCCGCCGCCGCTGCCGCCACGGCGGCTTCGTCCTCGAGGTCGAGTGCGACGCCGCCGATGTCCGACTTGTGGGTGATGTCGGGCGACAGCACCTTCAAGGCGACGGGAAAGCCCAGCTCACGCGCCAGCTTGCGGGCATGGTCCACATTGCGCGCGATGCGCGTCTCGACCACCGGCAGGCCGTAGGCCGAGAGCACCGCCTTGGCCTGGGGCTCGGTGAGTAGCTCGCGCCCGGCCGCCACGGCCTCGTCGATGATCACCCGCGCCGCCGTGGCGTTCGCGGTGAATTCCTCGGGAACCGAGGCCGGCGTCTCCATCAGGGTCTGTTGGTTCTGCCGGAAGGTGGTCATTTGCAGATGGGCCGCGACCGCCGCTCCGGGCGTTTCGAAGGCGGGGACCCCTCCGTCGGCGCAGATCCTGCGCGCCTCGGCGACGGCAGCCCCGCCCATCCAACAGGTCAGCACGGTGTGGTGGGCCTCGCGGATCACGGGCACCACGGCCCGGGCGATCTCGGCGCTGTCGACGATCGCCGTGGGGGCGTAAATCAGCAGCACGGTCTGCGGACCGCCGTTCGCGAGGACCGTGCGCAGCGCCGCGACGAAGCGCGCAACCGGGGCGTCGCCGATGATGTCGATGGGATTCGCCCGCGACCAGTTGGCGGGCAAGTCCTCATGCAATTTCGCGATGGTCTCCTCGCTCAGCACGCAGAGCTCGCCGCCGCCGGCGGCCAACGCGTCGGTCGCCATGACGCCGGCGCCGCCGCCGTTGGTGATGATGGTGAGCGGATCGCCCGGCTTGAGCCGGCCGCGGCCGAGGGTCTCGGCGGCGTTGAACAGGTCCTGGATGGTGGTCACCCGGAGCATGCCGGCGCGGCGGATGGCCGCGTCGTAGACCTCGTCGGCGCCGGCCAGGGCCCCGGTGTGGGAGGCGGCCGCCGCCGCGCCCTCGGCCTCGCGGCCGGCCTTGATCACGATCACCGGCTTGTTGCGCGCCGCCGCCCGCGCCGCCGACATGAACTTGCGGGCCGAGGTGACCTGTTCCAGGTAGAGCAGGATCGAGCGGGTCTCGGCATCGCTGCCGAGGTAGTCCAGCAGGTCGCCGGCATCGACGTCGGCGGCGTCGCCGATCGACAGGAAATGGGAGAAGCCGATGCCCCGGGAAATCGACCAGTCGAGCACGGCCGAGGCGACGGCGCCGGATTGAGCAATGAAGGCAATATCCCCCTTCCGCATGGCGCGCCCATCGCCCACGGACTCCCCATCGCTCACGGACCTGGGGGCGAAGCTGGCGTTGAGGCCGCAGGGCGAACTCAACAGGCCCAAGCAGTTGGGGCCGACGATACGCAGCAGGTGCGGCCGTGCCGCCTGCAGCATGCGCAAGCTGAGGGACTCGCCGTTCTCGTCGACGCCCTCGCGCAGGCCAGCGCTCAACACCACCACGGCGCGCGTGCCGCGCTCGCCCAAGGCCGCGATCAGGCCGGGCACGGTTGCGGCCGGGGTGCAAATGACCGCCAGGTCCGGCGCCACGGGCAAAGCCGAGACATCGGGATAGGCGAGCACGCCGGCGACGGCCTTGTATTTCGGATTGACCGGCATGATGGCGCCCTCGAAGCCGCCGGCCAGCAGGTTGCGCATGACCGTGCTGCCGACGCTCAAGGGCCGGTTGGAGGCGCCGATAACCGCCACCGAGGCGGGCTCGAACAGCTTATCCAGATTGCGTACCGACATGGCCGCTTTGCCCCCATCACGCGCCTCACGTTGTCAAAGTAAGTGCGCTTGGCCCGGGTACAAGGGCGACGCCCGTTCCTTCGAGCCCGTCACCCTCTTGTTTCAGTCGCGGCCCAAATGCCCGTTCAGAAAATCCGCGATCTCGTCGAGCGACTGCTGGGCTTCCGGGAGGTCCGGATACCACTCGAAGACGTGCCACATGCCCTCCCAGACGTGCAGCCGGGCGTCGACGCCGGCCCGCCTGAGGGCGGTCGAGAGCCGCGCGCAGTCGCTCAGCAGGAGGTCGCGGGTGCCGCTGGTGATCAGGCTCGGCGGGAAGCCCGGGCGGTAGTCCCCATAGAGGGGCGAGACCAGCGGGTCCGTGAGGTCCCGTCCGCCGGCGTAGGCCGCGGCCGCCTCCTTCAGGTGCGGCGCGTAGTCCAGGGTCGGGTCGAGGCCCGACAGGGTCCGGTTGCTGTCGCCGGTGTCGGAGATGTCGCACCAGGGCGACAGGAGCGCCGCCGCGGCCGGTAGGGCAAGGCCGGCGTCCCGGGCGCCGAGCAGGACGGCGAGGGCCAGGTTGCCGCCCGCCGACTCCCCGGCGACCGCGAGCCCGTTAGGACCGTAGTCGTCAATGAGGGCGCGGTAGACGGCGACGCCGTCGTCCAGGCCGGCCGGAAAGGGATGCTCGGGCGCCAGGCGGTACCCGCTGGAGTAGACCTTGAGGCCCAGGCGGTGGGCGAGGCCGGCGGTGATCGGCAGGTCCTCGAAGGGGCTGCCGGTGACATGGGCGCCGCCGTGGAAATAGAGCAGCGCGGTGGTGTCGTTGTTTCGGTCATAGCCCTTGGGTTCGACGAGCTGGACCGGCACGCCGGCGATCTCGATGTCCTCGACTCGCTCGGTCAGGGCCGCCCGCGCGGCCTCGCTGTGGGGCGCGCAGCCGTCGCGCTCGCGTTGGCGCACGGCCGCGATGGTCTCGTCCGTGATGGGCCAGTGAGTCGGCGGCGGCGCCGCTTCGAAGAAGGCCTTGGCCTCGGCGCTGATGGCCGAGGGGTGGGGGAGGTCACGCGCGCTCATGGCTCCCTGTCCCTGACGTTCCTCGAGTGGCTGCGTTTCGGTCTTATAGCAGATGCGCATGGCACAGGGGCGTGACACGTCCGGCAGCCGGCCCTAGTCTTCGCCCGCTTGCGAATCGGCCGCCCCGATTCGCCGCCTTGCCCGGTATTTCCAGGAGGCTCTCGTGAGCGCCCCGACTGCACCAACCCTAGCTCCCGAATTCAACCGCGTCACCCAGGTCACCATCGTCGGCGGCGGCACCGCCGGCTGGCTCACCGCCATGATCCTGAACTCCTCGCTGAACGATCACAGCGACGGCCCGCGGGTCGGCATCACGTTGATCGAGTCGCCCAACGTGCCGACGGTGGGCGTCGGCGAGTCGACGGTGCCGGGCATGCCGCGCCTGCTCATGCAGCTCGGCATCGACGAGAAGCAGTTCATGCGCCACTGCAACGCGTCGTTCAAGCTCGGCGTGCGCTTCGTCCACTGGCACGAGGACGACGCCGGCCGGCCGCTGGAATACTTCAACCTGTTCAACTCGCCGGTCCACATCCACGGCATCAATCCGGCCTATCACTTCCACCGCTTCGCCGGCCCGGAAGCCTACCCGGAGTTCGCCGAGGCCCTGGTGCCGACCTGCGACCTGATAAAGGCCCGCCGCGGCCCCCGCCAGATGCCCGGCCAGGAGCACGGCCAGGACTACGCCAATCAGGTCGGCTACGCCTATCACGTGGACGCGGCGCTCTTCGCCTTGTTCTTGAGAGATATCTGCGTGGCGCGCGGGGTCGAGCACGTGCTCGACGACGTGGTCGAGGTGCAGCAGGGCGAGAGCGGCCATATCACCGCCCTGAAGCTGAAGGAGCGGGGCCTCGTGCCGGTCCAGCTGGTGGTCGACTGCACCGGCTTTAGGAGCCGCATCATCGGCCAGGTGCTGGAGGAGCTCTTCGAGCCCTATTCCGACGTGCTGCTCTGCGACTCCGCCCTGGCGCTGCAGATCCCCCACCCGGTGCCCGGCGAGATCGAGCCCTGCACCCGCAGCACGGCG
>CALJXB010000367.1 GCA_937974415.1 uncultured Kiloniellales bacterium | reverse complement strand
TTCATGGCGTCCTCGACCCGGTCCTTGCGCTCCTTCACCTCGATCTCGGTGGCGCCGCCGACCCGGATCACCGCAACACCGCCGGCCAGCTTCGCCAGGCGTTCCTGCAGCTTCTCACGGTCGTAGTCGGAGGTCGTCTCCTCGATCTGCTGGCGGATCTGACCGCAGCGACCTTCGATCTCCTTCTTCTTGCCGCCGCCGTCGACCACCGTGGTCTCTTCCTTGGTGATGACGATCTTCTTGGCCCGGCCGAGCATGTCGACTGTGACGTTCTCGAGCTTGATGCCGAGGTCCTCGGAGACCATCTGGCCGCCGGTCAGCACCGCCATGTCCTCGAGCATCGCCTTGCGGCGATCGCCGAAGCCCGGCGCCTTGACGGCCGCCACCTTGAGGCCGCCGCGCAGCTTGTTGACCACCAAAGTGGCCAGCGCCTCGCCCTCGACGTCCTCGGCGATGATCAGAAGCGGGCGGCCCGACTGCACCACCGCCTCGAGCAGCGGCAGCATGGGCTGCAGGCCCGAGACCTTCTTCTCGTGCAGCAGGATGTAGGGATCCTCGAGGACCACCTGCATCTTGTCCGCGTCGGTGACGAAGTAGGGCGAGAGGTAGCCGCGGTCGAACTGCATGCCCTCGACCACGTCGAGCTCGGTGTGGAGCGACTTGGCCTCTTCGACCGTGATGACGCCCTCGTTGCCGACTTTCTGCATGGCCGAGGCGATCATGTCGCCGATCTCGGTGTCGCCGTTGGCGGAAATCGTTCCAACCTGGGCGACTTCTTCGTTATTTGTGAGCCTCTTGGAGCGCTTCTCGAGCTCGCCCACGATGGCCTCGACCGCCGTGTCGATGCCGCGGCGCAGGTCCATGGGGTTCATGCCCGCGGCCACCGCCTTGGAGCCCTCGCGCACGATCGACTGGGCGAGCACCGTTGCGGTGGTGGTGCCGTCGCCGGCGATGTCGTTGGTCTTGCTGGCGACCTCGCGCACCATCTGGGCGCCCATGTTCTCGAACTTGTCGCCGAGCTCGATCTCCTTGGCGACCGTCACACCGTCCTTGGTGGTGCGCGGCGCGCCGAACGATTTGTCGAGCACGACGTTACGGCCCTTGGGGCCGAGGGTAACCTTCACGGCGTCGGCCAGCACGTCAACGCCCTTGAGCAGGCGGTTACGCGCATCGGCGCCGAATTTCACGTCTTTGGCTGCCATACCTTAATTCTCCCGAATTGTCGCTGGGCGCCCTCAGGCGGCCTTCTTGCCTTTTTTCGCGGCGGTTTCCTCGATGATGCCCATGATGTCGGACTCTTTCATGATGAGGAGTTCCTCGCCGTCGATCTTGACTTCGGTGCCCGACCACTTGCCGAACAGCACTCGGTCGCCGACCTTGACGTCCAACGGGCTGACGCTGCCGTCTTCGGCCCTGGCGCCCGGACCCGCTGCAACGATGCGGCCTTCCATGGGCTTCTCCTGCGCCGAATCGGGAATGATGATGCCGCCGGCGGTTTTCTCACTTTGGTCGAGACGCTCGACCACAACGCGATCGTGTAACGGACGGAACTTCATGTCGCTCCCCTCGAAGTTGAACCATTGGATTTAGGGTGAAACGCACCGTCATCGGGCAAATCGATGCGGCGCGGCCTTGTTAGCACTCTCCCTTGATGAGTGCCAAGGATCTAGGGATTGGCGGAATTGCTGTCAAGGCCTTGAGATCAAAAGATTTGTCGTCGTTCGGCGGGCCCTGGCAGCAATCTTGGGGCTCGGCTGCTAAGTCATTAAAAAATAAGGATTTTCTGTTGCGCCGTGAGAATCGGCGGGGCACACTTTTCAGATAAGCCCTTGATCACCGATGTGGATATCGAACGGCATGACGGGCCTGAGCCAACAACTCAAAGACCACCGCCTGACGACGGCCGAGATTCTCTACCATATGCCGGACCATCCGGGCCTGCTGCAGCGCTACGTCTGGCAGGACTACGACACCGCGCCCAATTACCCGGTCCTGCGCCAATTTCTGGACTTCTGGCAGCGCGAACTGGACGGCAAGCTGCACTCGGTCCGGGTGGCGACCCTGCCGGTGATCCAGGCCCCCTCGGTCCGCAACGCCGGGGCCTGTCTGACCCTCCATTAAGTCATTGAGCCCCCTCGGACTCCTCTGACCCGCCGTAGGCGGGCGGATAGGCCTCATAGCGTTTGAGGCCGTCGGGGATATCCTGCCACTGGACCTTGGAGCCGACGAAGATATGCTGTTCCCGGTCGGCTGCATGACCGGGGTGGGCGCCGCCGTCCAGGGTGCCCGGCGCGTACCAGTCCAGGTCGGGGTCGCTGTCGATCTCGCAGAATAGAGGACAGCCGCACGAGCCGCAGAAGCGCCGCCGCACCCCCGGCGAAGACTCGAAGGTGGCGAGCGCCGCCTCGCCCCGCACCACCGCGACGCCGCCGCGCGGCACCACCGCCCAGGTCGCGAACAAGGCGCCGTGGAGCTTGCGGCACATGGCGCAGTGGCAGTGATAGATCTCGCGCGCCGCCGCGCCCACCCGGTAGCGCACGGCACCGCATTGACAGCCGCCTTCGAGCGCTTCATCCGCCATCGACTCGCCTCCTTCCGTACCGCTGTGCCCGTGCGCCAGACTAACACACCGCGGCGCCTGACTCCGTCTCGGTCGGAAGCAAGCAGATGCCTTGGCGCGGCGCCTTCCGCTGATTAGTCTGGCGCGCCATGACAACCACGACCCACACGGATGAGCCCACACACGCGGCGGACCTCGGGGCCCGCGCGCCCAGCCGCGACGACAAGGCGGTGGCGGTGTGGCTCTTGATCTGCAGCGCCATGATCTTCGCCATGGCAGTGATTGGCGCGGTGACGCGACTGACGGAGTCCGGCCTGTCGATCATGGAGTGGGCGCCCTTGAGCGGCGCCCTGCCGCCTTTGAGCGAGGCCGAGTGGCAGCGCCTCTTCGCCCTCTACCAGCAGATCCCGGAGTACCAGGAGGTCAACCGGGGCATGAGCCTGGACGAGTTCCGCGAGATCTTCTGGCTGGAATACATCCACCGCCTCTGGGGCCGCTTGATCGGCGTGGTGTTCCTGCTGCCGATGCTGTGGTTCTGGCTGAGGCGCCGCCTCAAGCCGGGCCTGGCGCGCCACCTCTGGGCAATCTTCGCGCTGGGAGCGCTGCAGGGCCTCATGGGCTGGTACATGGTGGCCAGCGGCTTCGCCGAGCGGACCGACGTGAGCCAGTACCGGTTGGTCGCCCATTTGCTGCTGGCCGTCGCGGTCTACGTCTACACCCTGGCGATCGCCCTCAGGCTGCTCGCCCCTCTCGATGGCGGCAGCCGACGGGCCGGCGCCCTGCGCCTGGGCCTGGTCGCGCTCGTCGCCCTCTCGATCATCACCATCGCCTCAGGCGGATTCGTGGCCGGGCTGAACGCCGGCTTCATTTACAACACCTTCCCCCTCATGGACGGGCGGCTGGTGCCGGAGGACTACGGCGCCCTCAGCTCGTGGAGTGCAAACCTGTTCGAGAACGTGGCCGCCGTCCAGTTCAATCACCGGGTCCTGGCGATCGCCACCCTGGCCGGTGCGATTGCCCTCTGGGCCGCTTCGCTGGCCGCGCCTCTGAGCGCCTCGGCGCGCCGGGCGATGGCGCTGCTTGCCATTGTGGCGGCACTGCAGGTGGCGCTCGGCATCTCCGCCTTGCTGCTGGTGGTACCGGTCTGGCTCGGCGCCCTGCACCAGGCCGGCGCCCTGGCCCTCCTGACGGTGGCGATCTGCGCGCTGCACAGCCTCCGGCGCGCCGGCCTTTAGGGCGTGTGCGGGTCCGAGCGCGACGTCGTGAAGATCACCGTGAGAACCATCGTGCGGCTCGGCGCCCATTTGCCGCAAGGCAGGCCGCCGAGCGGCCAAGGCAACCGGGTCGAGCTCGAGGTCCCTTCGCACGCCACGCCCTGGGATGTCATGCAGACGCTCGGCCTGTCGCGCGACCGCAACTACCTGGTCAAGGTGAACGGCGAGATCGTGCCTCAGCCGCGGCACGGCCTGGTACGACTCAGCGACGACGACGAAGTAACGATCCTGCCCAAGCCCAAGTACGGCTGACCCGTCGCCGGTCATTGTCGCGCGCCTCACTTACAGACGACCCGTCACGCTCAAAAAGAAAGCCCCGCCGAAGCGGGGCAAGGCATTGGTTCGTTGATGAGTTTCAGATCAAATTACCAAAGGGTACCAAAAGGTTACTCCGACTGCCTTGCGCTGACAATTGACCACTCGGCATAAGCCAAAAGAGAGCCCCGCCGAAGCGGGGCAGGGCAAAAGGGGGTGACAGGCTGTTCCCAGAGCGGGCTGCTCTAAACCACTACTCTCGAATGCGCCGAACCTCGTCCTTTCGTGGCCGTCTTCGACAACAAGCGTCTTTGACACAACAATCGTCTTTGACAAGGAGACGTTCGGGACCGGCTTCCGTTCCAGGGACTGGCGACCCTAACGGGACTCGTGTCGACGGCATCATCTTTGGCCGCTCCGAAGCCGCGACAGAGCCGGGACGCCAGGCGCGGAGAAAGAACGCCGCAAGCCATCGCTTGGCCTACGGCACGACTGTTCGGAAGCTCCGGTTCGACGCCGATTGTAAGGACTTTCTCCATGCCCTCATTGAACACCCACGAGCGCCGGGGCGCTTCCCCAAGTTGCGTATAGGGGTTCCACGTGTCTGGGACGGATCCCCGGGAAACGAGAAAGCCCCAAAGGGAAAGCCCCGCCTGCAGGGGCGGGGCTAAGAAGGACGTCAATCGGGATGTTTCTCCCCGTGCCTAGTACCGACACCATCCCGGTTCATTTATGTCCCTCCCCCTTTTGGGCATCACTCTAAGCCGATGCCCAATCAACCCCGGCTCCGACGCGCATGACCTGGCGCATCCCCGGAGAGCATCATCCAGTGGCGCATCACTCGGCTCCCGCCCCGAGGGCCGACACACTGCCGCCCTTCTCCTTCGCGCGACTGTCCGGGTCGTTGTCGTTGATTGCCTCTGGGATTGCCTCGGTGCCGAGCGACTGCCACTCGCGGCGGACGAAAGCGGGTGCTCCGCCCAAGCACCATAGGATCGGATAGGTACCGTCCTGAACTAGAAGTCTCGTGCCCATGGACCCCCATCCCCGTCGCTTCCAGTTGCGTCACGAATTAATGAACACAGGGGCCATTGAACAGGAGAACGGCCGGCTTGCGCTTCCCCAAGTTGCGTATAGGGGTTGTGCAGGAATGACGCCGCCTCGCGGGGCATGGATTTCCGGGGATTTCCCGGGCCGCGCCCCGACTACTGACGCAGGGAGGCATAGGGTGGCTCCTTGGAGCGCCGCGGCGGCGCGGCGTAGGCCGCCAAGGGATCGCGCTGCGCCTCGTCGCGCTCGCCCTGGCGCGCGCGCAGGAACCGAAAGGCTCGAAGCCGGCCGGACACCTGCTTTGCCATCCTGGTCAGAAAGGCTTGGGCTCCGCGCATCGTGCTCCCCCCGCGTCGTGCCACCTAAAATTCGCTTCCGTGCCAGACCGTATTGAACATCCTCTCGGGCCCGCCGCGCTTCCCCAAGTTGCGTATAGGGGTTCTGCGGCGATCGTCGGCAGGCCGGCAGCATGGCCTCCAACGCAGCGCGCGCCCCGGTCCCGCGAGGGCTTCGCAGATGCGCGGGGAAATGATAACGATGGGACCTTTCGCCCAGGGCAACCCTGCAGCTCGTGAGATAGGAACAGCCGATTGGCCGACCTCTTTGGCCTTGCTGCCGTCGCGACGGCCGTTTTCCTCTTGGCGGGCATCGCGAAAGGGACTTTGGGCATCGGCTTGCCGACCGTTT
>CALJXB010000366.1 GCA_937974415.1 uncultured Kiloniellales bacterium | reverse complement strand
GGTCACCGCCGAGGGCGGCGAGATCGGCCGCGCCCAGGCGCTGCAGGCCCGGGCCTGCGGCCTTGCCCCGACTATTGACATGAACCCGGTCTTGTTGAAGCCGCAAAGTGAAATCGGATCGCAAGTGATTGTTTGCGGGCGAATTTGGGGCAACGCCGACGCCGAGGCCTACCAGGCCCTGAAATCCGACCTGCTGCCGGCGGTGCTGGAGTCCTTCGGGCGACTGGCCGAGGGGGCGGACCTGGTCCTGGTCGAGGGCGCGGGCAGCGCGGCGGAAGTGAACCTGCGGGCCGGCGACATCGCCAACATGGGCTTCGCAGAGGCAGCCGGTGTGCCGGTCGTACTGGTCGGCGACATCGACCGGGGCGGCGTCATCGCGTCTCTCGTGGGTACGTACCATCTGTTGCCGCAATCCGAACGGGACCTGCTGGCCGGCTTCATCGTCAACAAGTTCCGCGGCGACATCAGCCTCTTCGACGGCGGCCTAGAAACCATCCGAAACGAGACCGGGCTCGCGTCCTTCGGCGTGGTGCCCTATTTCCCTGACGCCCACCGGCTGCCGGCCGAGGACGCGCTTGCCGTCGAGCGCCCGCCGGAGGCGAAGGCCGGAGCCCGCATCAAGGTGGCGGTGCCGGTCTTCTCGCGCATCGCCAACTTCGACGATCTCGACCCGCTGATGGCCGAGCCGGACGTGGAGGTGGCCTTCGTGCCCCGCGGCCAGGCCCTGCCGGGCGACGCAGATTTGGTCGTGCTGCCCGGCTCCAAGGCGACCCTGGCCGACCTGGCCGTGGTCCGCGACGAGGGCTGGGACATCGACATCCGCGCCCACCTGCGCCGGGACGGCTGGCTCCTCGGCCTCTGCGGCGGCTTCCAGATGCTGGGTCAGAACATTGCCGACCCGCAGGGCATCGAGGGCCTGCCGGGGGACGCCGAGGGGCTCGGCCTGCTCGACCTGGAAACGGTTCTGAGGGGCGATAAGACCCTGGTCGAGGCGTCGGGGACCGAGGTCGAAAGTGGCGAAGCCGTGCGCGGCTACGAGATGCACGTGGGCGAGACCCGCGGGTCCGCCCTGGAGCGGCCCCTGCTCACCCTGGCCGGCCGGCCAGACGGCGCGGTCTCCAAGGACGGCCGGGTGCTCGGCTGCTATCTCCACGGCCTCTTCGCCGCCGACGGCTTCCGCCACGCCTTCCTCAGCCGCCTCATGCTGCGGGCCGTCAGCGGCCTCGCCTACGAGGCTCAGGTGGAACGGACCCTCGACGCGCTGGCCGACCACCTGGAGGCGCACCTCGACCTGGACGGCCTCCTGGCCGCCGCTACAGGGCGGTGAGATGCCCTCCGCTTGCCCACCAGAGCCCAAGGATCACAAGGCCCGTCACAGTCCAGGCCGCGAGATAGAGGTGCAAGCCCGCCCGGATGTCCTTGGGGTTCAGATCGGAACGGCCGTCGCCCATCCAGGGGTCGTCCACGGTCTCGTCCGGATAGACCCGCGGGCCGGCCAGGGCGAAGTCGAGCGCTCCCGCCAGGGCCGCTTCCTGCCAGCCGGCGTTGGGCGAGCGGTGCTTGGGGGCGTCGCGCAGCATTGTGCGGCCGGCCCGGCCGGCGTGTGCCTTGGGCAGGGCCAGGGCGGCCAGGACGATGAGCCCGCCGGCGATGCGCGCGGGCACGAAATTGACGGCGTCGTCGAGGCGTGCCGCCGTTCTGCCGAAGGCCTGGTAGTGGGGGGTGTGATGGCCCAGCATGGAATCCAGCGTGTTGATCGCCTTGTAGGCCACGAGGCCCGGCAGGCCGAGCAGCAGATACCAGAAGAGCGGCGCCACCAGGCCGTCGGAGAAGTTCTCGGCCAGGGATTCCAGCGCCGCCCGGGCGACACCGCCTTCGTCCAGCGCGTCCGGGTCGCGGCCAACGATGTGGGCCACCGCGGCGCGGCCCTCGGGCAGCGAGCGGGCGAGGCCCCGCGCCACGGCGGCCCCGTGGTCGTAGAGGTCACGGCCGGCGAGCAGGGTGGCGGCCACGACGGCCTCCAAGATCCAGCCGCCGGGGATCCACCAGAACAGCAGGCCGAGGCCGAGCCCAACGGCGAGCGCCCCCAGGGTGACGCTGAGCGTGAGGGCGAGGCCGCGGCGAAACCGGCTCGCTGGCGAGAGCTCGTCCCGGTTCCAGAATTCGTCGGCTGCGGCGATGCGCGCGCCGAGCCAGGCCACCGGGTGGGGCACCCGGCGGTAGAGCCAGACCGGCTCGCCGAACACCGCGTCCAGAACCAGCGCGACGAGCGCTGCCAGGCAGAGCGTCGCGGGGGCCGCCAGGCCGGTGATCCACAGCATCAGCATGGCCCGAGCATGGGTTGCGAAACTATTGCGGTCAACGGGTTGGCATGGTCTTCTCCGCCGGCCGGAGACCGCCGAAATGGTTGCGATCGAGGTATGAGGGGAGCAGGGGGATGAGCGATATCGGCGTGATGGTCTGCGGCCACGGCAGCCGCGACGAGCAGGCAGTGGCCGAGTTCGCGTCGGTCGCCCGGGGCATTCGCGAGCGGCTGCCTCACTATCCGGTGGAGAGCGGCTTCCTGGAGTTCGCCACGCCGATCATCCGCGACGGCCTCGACAAGCTGCGCGCCGCCGGCTGCCGGCGGGTGCTCGCCGTGCCGGGCATGCTGTTCGCCGCCGGTCACGCCAAGAACGACATCCCGGCGGTGCTTAATACCTACCAGGCACAGCACCCGGTCATGGCCATCGACTACGGCCGGGAGCTGGCGATCGACGCCAAGCTGATCAACGCCGCGGCGGACCGCGTCCGCGAGGCGCTGGCCGAGGCCGGCGACGGGGTCCCGGCCCACGAGACCCTGCTGATGGTGGTCGGGCGCGGCGCCTCGGACCCGGACGCCAACTCCAACGTTGCCAAGGTCATGCGCCTGCTGTGGGAGGGCTTCGGCTTCGGCTGGGGCGAGACGTCCTACTCCGGCGTCACCTTCCCGCTGGTCCAGCCGGGCCTCGAGCACGCCGCCAAGCTGGGCTACCGGCGCATTATCGTGTTTCCCTACTTCCTTTTCACCGGCGTCTTGGTGAAGCGCATCTACGACCACACCGACCTGGTGGCCGCCCGCCACCCGGAGATCGAGTTCGTCAAAGCGCCCTACCTGAAGGACCACCCCCTGGTGCTGGACAGCTTCGCCGAGCGGGTCGAGGAGATCCTGACCGGCGAAAATCTCATGAATTGCAAGCTGTGCAAGTACCGGGAGCAGATCCTCGGCTTCGAGGCCGACGTGGGCGCCCCCCAGGAGAGCCACCACCACCACGTGGAGGGCATCGGCACCGGCGGCGAGGGCAAGGTGTTCGGACTGGAGGACGCAGCGGAGCCCCATCATGGCCACGACCATGGGGACGGCCACGGTCATGGCCACGGGCACAGCCACGGTCACCACCACCATCAGCACCGGCCTTATCCCCACGCCGACCATCCGCACGGGCCGCGCAGCCTGAAGAAGGCGCGGGCCTGAGCGGGCGGGGCTGGGGGTGCCACGATGGATTACTTGCGCGATCCGGCCGAGATCACCCGGCGGTCCTTCGAGATCGTGCGGGCCGAGGCGGACCTGGCCGACCTGCCGGAGGAACTCAAGGCCGTCGCGGTGCGCCTGGTCCATGCTTGCGGCATGCCCGATATCGTGGGCGATCTGGCCTGGCATCCGGGCCTCGTCGAAGCGGGCCGCGCGGCGCTCGGCTCCGGCGCGCCGGTGCTGGCCGACTGCCGCATGGTCGCCGACGGCGTGATCCGCGACCGCCTGCCGGTCGACAACGAGGTCCTCTGCAGCCTCGACGACCCGGAGGTGCCGGCGCTCGCCCGCCATCTCGCCACCACCCGCTCGGCGGCAGCCGTTGAGCTGTGGCGTGACCGCCTCTCGGGTGCGGTCGTGGCCATCGGCAACGCGCCGACGGCGCTGTTCCGGCTCCTTGAACTGCTGGCCGAGGGCGCGCCCCGGCCGGCTGCCATCCTGGCCTTCCCGGTCGGCTTCGTGGGCGCCGCGGAATCCAAGGAGGCACTGATCGAGGCTGATCTCACAGTGCCCTATCTCACCCTGCGCGGTCGGCGCGGCGGCAGCGCGATGGCCGCGGCCGCGGTCAATGCCCTGGCGGCGGAGGGGCCATGAGCCGCTGGCTTTCGATCGTCGGCGTCGGCGAGGGCGGGCTCGAGGAGCTTTCGCCGGCGGCCCGAGCCCTCATCGACACGGCCGAGGTTCTGGTGGGCGGCCGGCGCCATCTCGCCATGATCCCAGAGGACCCCGACGACCGG
>CALJXB010000365.1 GCA_937974415.1 uncultured Kiloniellales bacterium | reverse complement strand
GATGGCGGCCCGGGCCGGATCGTATTGTCGCAATAGGCGGTAATCCGCCTTGCAGAGGCGCAGGAAGACCTCCTGGGCGACGTCGTCCACCTCCTCCGGCGGGGCCGAGCGGCCCAGGCGGTTGTGCACGGCGGCGAAGATCACCCGCGCGTAGCGCCTGACGAAACGGTCCCAAGCCTGCTTGTCGCCGCGAGAAAGCGCCTCCAGATCAAGACTGTCCTCTGACACCCTCGCGACCCCCGCTATACTCCTTCAGCCATGCCCGACCGCAAGCCCCACGCCAAGCCCGAGACCAATGCCTCCGGTGCACGACCTACTACGCACCCGGTGGGGCAATCCGTGCCCGATTCGCCGGCGCTGAAACTGGCCCCGGTTCTCGTTATGGGCCAGGACAAGGGCGCCTGGCTGGAGCCCGGCGGCACGCCCGAGCCCCTCGACCGGAAGACCGCCTTGGCCCTGGCCCAGGCGACGCCGCCCGTCCTATGCCACGCCCCGGCGGTGGCCCGGCGCCTCGGCGCGGACCCCTTCCCCGCGTTCGACCTGCTCGAGCTCTTCGCCTTCGTGCGGCCGGCGGCGTTCTGCGTTCCGACCCCGCTCGGCCTCGCCCAGGCGCTCGGCCTGGCGGCGCCCGAGGGCCTCGGCCAAAGCGCCCAGGTCCTGGCCGCGGCGGCCCAAAGGCTGCTGGAGGAATGCGCCGCCCGCCTGGCGGAGCAGGACCCCTCCTGTACCGCCATCGCCTGGACCATGGCCCGGGCCGGCTGGCGCTGGGGCCCGGCCGTGCTCGAAGCCTTGGGCGCGCCCCACGGGCCCGCCGGCCAGGCCCAGGGGACAACCCGGGGGACCGGCCTCGAGGTGTGGTCCTTGCTGCCCGAATGGGAGGAGCCGCCGCCGGCGCCACCGCCGGGCACTGAGCCGGTCGACCCCACCCTGGCCCGGACCCGGCTCAGCGACCTGCTCGGCGAGGCGGCCGAGCCGCGCCCGCAGCAGTCGGACTACGCCTCCGCCCTGGCCCAGGCCTTCCGGCCGCGGGACTCGGCCGAGGACCCGATCGTCGTCCTGGCCGAGGCCGGCACCGGCGTCGGCAAGACCCTGGGCTACATCGCGCCGGCCAGCCTCTGGTCGGAAACCAACAAGGAGGCCGTCTGGATCTCCACCTACACCCGCAACCTGCAGCATCAGATCGACCAGGAACTCGACCGCCTCTATCCGGAGCCCCAGGAGAAGAGCAAGCAGGTGGTGATCCGCAAGGGCCGCGAGAACTACCTCTGCCTGCTCAATTTCGAAGAAGCGGCCAAGGGCGTGGCGGTGCGCCCGGGCGACGCGGTGGCGGCGGGGCTGATGGCCCGCTGGGCGGCCCACAGCCGCGACGGCGACATGACGGGCGGCGACTTCCCCGGCTGGCTGCCCGAGCTCATCGGACGTGGGCCGAGCCTCGGCCTCACCGATCGGCGCGGCGAGTGCATCTATTCGGCCTGCCTGCACTACCGCAAGTGCTTCATCGAGCGGAGCATCCGCCGCGCGCGGCGCGCCGCCACGGTGGTCGCCAACCATGCCCTGGTGATGATCCAGGCGGCCCGCGGGGCGGCCGAGGAGGGCACGCTGCCGAGCCATCTCGTGTTCGACGAGGGCCATCACCTGTTCGCCGCCGCCGACAGCGCCTTTTCGGCCCACCTAAGTGGCCAGGAGACCCTCGAGCTGCGCCGCTGGCTCGTCGGCGCCGAGGCACGCGGGCGCAGCGCCGGGCGCCTGCGCGGCCTGAGGCGGCGGCTCGAGGACGTGGTGGCCGGCGACGGCGAGGCCGAAGAGGCCCTCGAGGCCGGCCTGTCGGCCGCCCGATGCCTGGTCTCCGACGGCTGGCAGCAGCGCCTGCGCGACGGCGCCCCCCACGGGCCGGCGGAGGCTTTCCTCAAGCTGGCGCGCGAGCAGGTCTATGCCCGCGCCCGCAACCCCGACGGGCCCTACAGCCTGGAAACCGAGCCGCGGCCGCCGGTGGACGGCCTGCTCGACGCCGCGACGGAGCTTGAAACCGCCCTGACGCGCCTCGCCGAGCCCCTGAAACGCCTCAACCGCCGCCTCGCCGCACGCCTGGACGAGGATGCCGACAGTCTGACCGGAGAAACCCGACGCCGCATCGACGGCGCCTGCCGCGGCCTGCGGCACCGGGCGCTCGACCAGATCGCCGCCTGGCGCGACATGCTGACGGCGCTGGCCGGCGAGACGCCGCCCGAGTTCGTCGATTGGCTCGAAGTGACCCGCAGCGACGGCCGCGACCTGGACGTCGGCCTGCACCGCCACTGGACCGACCCGACTCGGCCCTTCGCGGAGGCGGTGCTGACCCAGGCCCAGGCCACCGCCATCACCTCGGCCACCCTGACCGACGGCACCGGAGACGCCGAGGGCGACTGGGCGGCAGCCGAGATGCGCACCGGCGCGGCGCACCTGCCGGCGCCGGCCGTGCGCGTGCGCGTGCCCTCGCCCTTCGACTACGGCGCTCAGACCCGCGTCCTCATCGTCGGCGACGTGCGCAAGGACGACATGGGCCAGGTGGCCGCCGCCTATCGCGAGCTGTTCCGCGCCGCCGGCGGCGGCGGGCTCGGGCTGTTCACCGCCATCGCGCGCCTGCGCGCCGTCCAGCGGAGAATCGCAGCGCCTTTGGAAGAGTCCGGCATCCCGCTCCTGGCCCAGCACGTCGACCGCATGGACACCTCGACCCTGGTCGACATCTTTCGCGCCGAAGCCGACACCTGCCTCTTGGGCACCGACGCGGTGCGCGACGGCGTCGACGTGCCCGGCCGCGCCCTGCGCCTGATCGTCTTCGATCGGGTGCCCTGGGCGCGGCCCGACATCCGCCATAGGGCACGCCGGGAGATCTTCGGCGGCCGCGCCTACGACGACATGATCGCCCGCCTGAAGCTGAAGCAGGCCTATGGCCGGCTGATCCGGCGCGCCGACGACCACGGGGTCTTCGTACTGCTCGACCCCATGATGCCGTCGCGGCTGCTCAGCGCCTTTCCCGAAGGCGTCACGGCCCGGCGCTGCGGCCTCGCCGAGGCAGTCGACGAGACCCGCGCGTTTCTTTCTCTGGACCCCGGCCCGGGAGCTTGACGCTCGCCCTCGCGCCTGCCTAGTGTGCGCCCGCCCCCAAGCATCAGACAGATGGGCATCAGACCGGTGGGCGTCGGGCGGCACGAAAAGAGAGCGAGCGAGAGGCGATGATTAGTCACCAGGAAGCCCTGATCTACACCATGGTCATGGTCTCCGCATCCGACGGAGAGATGACGGATGCGGAGCTCAACGCCATCGGCGATATCATCAAGCACCTGCCGATATTTCAGGGCTACGACCTCGATACGCTGGGCCAAACCGCGGAGGCCTGCGCCGAGATGCTGGCCGACCCGGCGGGCCTGGACACCGCCGGCGACCTGATCCAGGAGGCCATCCCAGCCAAGCTTAACGAGACCGCCTATGCGCTCGCCTGCGACGTGGCCGCCGCCGACGAGGACGTGAGCCAGGCGGAGCTGGAGCTGCTGCGCTGGCTGCGCGGCCGGCTCGGCCTGGCCCGCCTGGAGGCCGCCGCCATCGAGCGCGCCACCCGGGCCCACTACGTCAAGCTCTAGGTTTTATCTCAGCTTATATCCGGCACCGGACCGGTGCCGTGACGGACAAAAAAAGGGCCGCGGCGGAACCGCGGCCCTTTTCGTATGAAAAACCGATGGCGCGGGCGACTTACATCATGCCGCCCATGCCGCCCATGCCGCCCATGTCGGGGCCGCCGGGCATCGGCTCGTCCTTCTTCGGCTTCTCGGCCACCATGGCTTCCGTGGTGACCAGGATGCCGGCGACGGACGCCGCGTCCTGCAGTGCGATGCGCACGACCTTGGTCGGGTCGATGATGCCCGACTTCAGCATGTCGACATAGACGCCGTTCTGGGCGTCGAAGCCGCGGGTCAGATTGACCTTGTCGAGCAGCTTGCC
>CALJXB010000364.1 GCA_937974415.1 uncultured Kiloniellales bacterium | reverse complement strand
GTTGTCCTCCAGGCCGACCCGCACGTTGGCGCCCATGGCCGCGCCGATGGTGGCGAGCGGGATCTGGTGGCGCCCGGCGCCGAGGATCGACCAGCGGTACTGCTCGCCGAACAGACGGTCGGCCGTGCGCCGCATGTGCATGAGGTCCTCCGGGTGGGTGCCGATGCCGCCGAGGATGCCGAACACCGACTGCACGAAGAGTGGCGGCTCCACCAGGCCCCGGTCGAGGAAGTGGGCCAGGTTGTAGAGGTGGGCGATGTCGTAGCACTCGAACTCGAAGCGCGTCGCGTTCTCGCGGCAGGCGCCGAGGATCTTCTCGATGTCCTGGAAGGTGTTCTTGAAGACCAGGTCGCGGCTGCCTTCCAGGTGGGCCCGCTCCCAATCGTGCTCGAAGTCCTTGAAGCGGCCCAGCATGGGGAAGAGGGCGAAGTTCATGGAGCCCATGTTCAGGGAGGCGACCTCGGGCTTGAGCTCGGCCGCGGGCCGCATGCGTTCGTCGACCGTCATGGTCGGGCCGCCACCGGTCGTAATGTTCACAACGGCTTCCGTAGATTGTTTAATGCGTGGCAGGAACTCCATGAAGACATCCGGGTCCTGGGTCGGGCGGCCGTCCTCCGGGTCGCGGGCGTGCAGGTGGAGGATCGCGGCGCCGGCCTCCGCCGCGCCGATCGCCGCCTCGGCGATCTCGTCCGGCGTCACCGGCAGGTGGGGCGACATGGACGGCGTGTGGATCGAGCCGGTGACGGCGCAGGTGATGATGACTTTGCGGGGCTTGGCCATGGCGGTCCCTCGTTTCCTGGCGCGGATCTAAGATGCGGTGTCAATAGCTTGTGTTGAGCCAAGCTGCCTTGAGCTCAGGATCCTCGTCGCTGCGGGATCGCGGCAAACCGTCATCGAGCTGGTACCACGGCAACTGACTATCCACACAGATATGTTGGCTTGGCACGACGTCTTCCGGATGATCGAGCGTTCCGATGCAGAGGTTGGTCCACTCGGGGCGGCTCGGCGCGTCCCAGATCAGGCGAGAGCCGCAATGCGGGCAGAAGCCCCGCCGCCCGAAGGGCGAGGATTGGTAGTATTTCGGCTCGTCCTTCGTGAAGACGAGGCTTCCCGGCTTCACCGTGACCCCGATCTCGGCCGGCGCGCCGGACGACCTCTGGCGCATGCGGCAATGGCAGTAGTGGGCTGTCTTGAGATAGACCTCCGCTTCGTAGCGCACCGCACCGCAGAGGCAGCCGCCGGTCACCTTGTCGGCCTCGTCCTCCATGCCTAGGTCCTCCTTCGAATTCGATCTTAGCCGACGGCTTCGAGCAGGCAGTCGTCGGCGAGCGGCGTTACCGGCGTCAGGTCCCGGTGGTGCTGATGCTCGCTGCGTGTCTGCTTGGTCAGCGCGTTGGCGACCGGGTTCAGGATCAGGGAATAGATGCGCCGGTGCCAGGGCGACATGTTGGGCGGCGAGCCGTGCACCATGCGGTCGCCGAAGATGAGCGCCGTGCCCGGCAGGCCCCTGGCCGAGAGGATGTCGCCCTCGGCCGCCAGGCGCGCCACGCTCGCCCGGTCGACACACCACAGGGGATAGCTGGTGGTCCCGGTATCGAGCGCCGCCGGCACGTCGCGTGCCGTGTGGGAGCCGCGGATGAACCACAGCGGCCCGTTGAACTCGCTGACCTCGTCCAGCAGGATGTACAGGTTGAGGGCCAGGGGCTCCGGCACGCCGTCCTCGTTGTGATGGGTGGCGAAGTCGTAGTGCCATTGCCAGACCTCGCCGGTGAAGGCGATTTTGGCGTTCACCTTGGTCTGCTGGATGTAGAGCCGCTGGTCATTCAGGATTTGCCAGGCCGGCTCGACCAGGCGCGGATGGCGCGACACCCGGGCATAGGTCTCGTCGCGCAGGTGCAGGCCCATGGCGGTGCGCACCTCGCCCGAGACCATCTCGCGGAAGTTCTCCGGCACGTCTTCGGCGAAGAGGCGCGCCAGCGGCCGGCGCAGGACCTCGACCTCCTCGGCTGAGAACAGGCCCGGCAGCACCAGGACGCCGTCCTTATGATAGCGCGCGAGCTGATCGTCGCTGAGGCGCATGTGCCCCGTCCTCCCTCGGTGTCCAGTTTGGATCAAACGGCCCCCCGCCCGCAATCCATCAACGCTCGTCGCCGGCCGCGAACCGGCGGCGATGCCGGCGATTAGAATTTACGATGGCTCGTTACGTCGTTTGGTGCTTCCCCGGGGCCGCGATAGAAGGGATGATCATTCCAAACGCCGAGGAGAACGGAAATGGCTGGCCGGCTGCAGGACAAGGCGGCGATCGTTACCGGCGGGGCCTCGGGCTTCGGCGCCGGCATCGTCGATTGCTTCGCGCGCGAGGGCGCCAGGGTGCTGGTCGCCGACCTCGACGAGGAGGGCGGTCGGGCCAAGTGCGAAACGGTCGCGGCGGCCGGCGGCACGGCCGTGTTCCAACGGGTCGACGTGACCGACGCTACCCAGGTGGACGCCATGGTGGCGTCGTGCGAGGAGGCCTTCGGCGCGGTCGACGTGCTGGTGGCCAACGCCGGGCTCGGCCAGCGGCCCTGTCCACTCGAGGAGACCAGCGAGGAGAGCTTCGACCTGCAGTTCGCCGTCAACGTGCGCGGCGTGTTCTACTGCTGCAAGGCCGTGCTGCCCCACTTCCGGCGCCAGGGCAGCGGCAGCATCGTTATTACCGCCTCGGGCATCGCGCTGACCCCGCGACCCAACCTGGTGGTCTACGGCGCAACCAAGGGGGCGGTGCTCACCTTCGCCAAGGGGCTCGCCATGGAGCTGGCGCCCGAGGGCTTCCGGGTGAACGCGCTGTGCCCGGCCGCCGGCGACACCCCCATGCTGGCCGAGTTCATGGGCGGCCAGGAGTCCGCCGAGGCGCGCGAACGTTTCGTCAGCGGGCTTCCCATGGGCAAGCTGATCACGCCGGAGGACATGGGCAACGCCGCGGTGTTCCTCGCCTCCGACGCGGAGGCCGGCACCATTACCGGATGCGCCCTGCCGGTCGACAGCGGCCGTTGCATCTAGCGGGGCGGGGGCGGGGCGTGGTCGATCCGAGCCGCATACGCCGCCGCCAGGGCGGGCGCGAGGCCCGCCGCCAGCTCAGGACCCAGCCCAGCGAGGACCAGGTCTCGGCGGTCCGGCCGGGCTTCGAGGGCGGCCGCTACCGGCCGCTCACCGAGGCCGAGGTGGCCAAGGTCCACCGCACGGCCCTGGAGATCCTCGAGACCGTCGGCATGGGCGAGGTGCCTCAAGTGGTGGTCGATCAGGCGCTGGCCAAGGGTTGCCGCCTGACGGAGAAGGGCCGGCTCTCGTTCCCCGCCGCCTTCGTCGAGGATGTGATCGCCGGGGCCGGGCGGAACTTCGTGCTGCACGGCCGCGATCCCAAGCACGACATCGAGGTCACTGGCCGCAAGGTCTACTACGGCACCGGCGGGGCGGCGGTGCGCACCCTGGATATCGGCGCCGGTGAATACCGCCCCTCGACCCTGGCCGACCTCTACGACTTCGCGCGGCTGGCCGACAGCCTGGAGAACGTCTGCTGGTTCACCCGCTGCGTGGTAGCCACGGACCTCACGGACAACTTCGAGCTCGACATCAACACGGTCTACGCCATCGCGGCGGGCACCCAGAAACACGTCGGCACCAGCTTCGTGGTCGGCGAGCACGTCGCGCCCGCGGTCGAGATGTTCGATTGGATTCTCGGCGGCGAGGGCAAATTCAAAGAGCGGCCCTGCTGCAAGGTCCACATCAGCCCTGTGGTCTCGCCCCTGCGCTACGGCGAGGACGCGGTCGGCGTGATGCTGGCCGCCATCGAGCACGGCATGCCGATCAACTCGATCATCGCCGCCCAGTCGGGGGCGACCGCCCCGGCGCCGCTCGCCGGCATGCTGGTGCATTCGCTGGCCGAGACCCTGGCCGGCCTTCTGCTGGTCAACCTCTTCGCGCCCGGCCATCCGGTGATCTTCTCCAACTGGCCCTTCGTCATCGACCTGAGGACCGGCGGCTTCAGCGGTAGCGGCGGCGAGATCTCGCTGCTGAACGCGGCGGCGGCCCAGATGGCGAACCACTACGACCTGCCGTCGGGGGTCGCGGCCAGCATGGCGGACGCCAAGCTGCCCGACGCCCAGGCCGGCTACGAGAAGGCGATCTCCACCCTGGCCACCGGCCTGGCGGGCGCCAACCTGGTTTACGAGGCGGCCGGCATGTTCGCCAGCCTGATGGGCGCCTCCTTCGAAGGCTTCGTCATCGACAACGAGATGCTGGCCGCCGTGCAGCGGGTGATCCGCGGTATCGAGGTCAACGATGAGACCCTGGGCCTGCCGGTCATCGCCGAGGTGGTCGAGGATCCCGGCCACTTCCTCGGCCACGATCACACCATCCAGGCGATGGAGCGCGACTATCAGTATCCGGACCTGGGCGACCGAGAGTCCACGGACGCCTGGGCCGAACAGGGCGCCACCGACATGCGCCAAAGAGCCGCCGCCAAGGCCCGCGAAATCCTCGCCGGCCATTATCCGGCTTATATTCCGGCGGATGTGGACGCCCGCATCCGTGCGCGCTTCCCGATCCACCTGCCCGAGGAGAAGATGCGCGCCGGCTAGCCGCCCCGCGCCAGGGCCATCATCTCGCTCAGGTCGGGCAAGTCGTCGGCCCGCCGTGCGAGGGCATGGAGCCGGCCGGCAGCCGCGCTGCCGAGGACCGGTTCGGCGCAAGCTAGGACCTTGGCCTGCAGGGCCGCGTCGGGCATGGGCGTGCGGGGATCGCCGGTGGCGCAGTCGACCTGTCGTTCGAAGCTGCGGCCGTCGCTCAACGTCAGCGCGACCCGCGCGGCTTCCGGGTAGGCGGCGAGGTCCGTAAGGCAGGCCTCTTCCCGATAGGACACCTTGTCCATCAGCGGTCGGAGGCCGGGGTCGGCGAGCGCCGCTTCAGTGATGTCATAGGGCCCGATGCCGTCGTGCGCGGCTGCCAGCGCCAGGGTGAAGGGCAGGCTGAAGATGGCCTCGACGGGCGATGCCGGCCGGTCGAAGCGCAGCGTCGCCGCCACCATGGGCGTGACTGCGCAGTCGATTCCGGCGATTTGGCCGGGCGCGACATCGTGCTCCGCCATGAGGCGGCAGAGGGCTTCCACTGCCTGCATGGCGCAGGAGCAGACCGGGTAGGGCTTCACCACCAGGCCGGGCTCGCTGAGCTTGAAGACCTGGCCGACCCCCTCGATGGCATCGAGATTCACATCGTCGGCGCCCATCAGGGCAAAGACGCCGTTCGCCCCCTCGAAGACCCGACCGGGGCCGGTGAGCCCCTGCCGCGCCATGAGCGCGGAGCGCAGGCCCGCCTCGGCGGCCCGGCCGACTAGAATGGGCTTGGCGTCGCTGCCGTGAATCGCCCGCAGGCCGCCGCTATGGGCGGCCGCCAAAGCGATCGCGTGGGCCATGGCCTCTGGGCTCGCACCCTGCAGCCGGGCGACGGCGGCGGCGGCGCCGATGCCCGCGAGGCAGCCGGTCGGCCACCAGCCCCGGTCGTAGAGACCTGGGCCCAGGGCGGCGCCGAGGCTATAGGCAACCTCCGAGCCGGCGACGAAGGCGGTCACAAGGGCGCGCCCGTCGGCCCCCTCGGTTTCGGCGGCGGCCAGGAGCGCCGGCAGGATCGCCGCCGATCCGTGTACGATGCCGGCGAAGCAGGTGTCGTCGAAGTCGAGGGCGTGGGCGGCGGTGCCGTTCAGCAGGGCGGCGGTCTCGGGGCGGGCCTTGCAGCCACGTCCAATCACTGAGGCGCCGTCGGCCCGCAGATCGGAGTCTGAGGCACTCAGGAGCTTGCTGGCGACGGGCGCGCGGCTGCCGGCGAGGGCGACCGCCAAGGTATCCGCAATCGCCCGCCGGGCGGTCTCGAGGACGTCGTCCGGGATGGCCTTGGCCTCGAGGCCCGCCGCCCATGCGGCCAGCCCGCCGGCGACCGTATCCGAACCTGTCATGCGCCGCTCCTAGCCTGTGCCAGCCCCCGACCGTGCTTACCGCCTTCGGGTCGGCAGGCACAAGGTCCGGTCACTTGACCCGCCGCTTCATGAATTTCTTCGGCGGCGTCCAGGTATCGGGAATGTTCTTGTTAGCCCAGCGGCACATGGCCTGGAGGACCGGCAGGAGCGAGACGCCGGCGGGGGTCAAAGCGTAGTCGTAGCGAGGCGGATGCTGCTGATAGGGCGCTTTCGAGACCAGACCCAAGTCTTCCATGCGCTTCAGACGGTCGGCCAGGATGTTGGTGGTGATCCCCTCGGGGGAGGCCAGGAACTCGCCGTAACGCCGCTTGCCCATCAGCATGTCCCGAACGATCACCAGCGACCACTTGTCCCCCACGAGATCGAGGGTCGCGGCGATCGGACAGCCCGATCGGGTCATGAGCTCTAGATTCAGCATCGCGTCACATCCCATGACTTGTAATATGCAAGTGACTGCTCTAAGGTGAGACTTGCGAAATGCAAGTTACCATGACTGGAGGCGAAATCAAAATGAACGGATCGATCACCGGCGGATGTCTTTGTGGTGCAGTGCGCTACGAATGCGCGGCGGAACCGGTTGCGGCGGGCCACTGCCACTGCGAGGACTGCCGCAGGACAAGCGGGACCGGCCACGGCTCGCACATGGCCGTTCCGGCGGCGGCCTTCGCCCTTTCGGGCGAGGTCAAGACCTTCGACAAGCCGGCCGATAGTGGGAACGTGGTCGGACGCGCCTTTTGCCCGACCTGCGGCGCTGCGGTCTATTCCGTGAACTCGGGCAACAAGGATCTGGTGTTCCTGCGAGCCTCGAGCCTCAACGACCTGGAGGCCTTCAAGCCGCAACTGGTGGTCTATGCGGCCAAGGCCGCCTCCTGGGACCTGGTGGACTCGAGCCTGCCGGCTTTCGAGGCGATGCCACCGAAAGAGGAGCGTCCGATCGATATCTAGGTGCTGAAGCATTTAGCAGCAATCGACGAAACGAAGGTTTCTATATCAAATAGATATAGGATGATCTTAATTGCTAAGGTGAGAAACAGCCTGGCCGCCGAGCGCCGCGTCGAGCAGCCGTACGGCGTGATGGGCGGGCCGGCCGGTGCCGTGGGCGATCTGCTGACGGCAGGAGATGCCGTCGGCGACGATTAGGCTGTCCGGGGCGGCGGCGCGCACGGCCGGCAGAAGGGAAAGCTCGGCCATCTGCATGGAGATCTCGTAGGTCTCCCGGCCGTAGCCGAAAGACCCGGCCATGCCGCAGCAGCTCGAGGTCACTGGCTCCACGGTCAGCTCCGGCACCAGGCCGAGCACCTCCGTGACGGCGCCGAAGGCTGCGAAGGCCTTCTGGTGGCAGTGGCCGTGGACCAGCGCCTTCGAAGAGGGAAGGGCGGAGAGGTCGAGATCGAGGTGCCCGGCTTGCTGTTCGCTTTGAAGGAACTCCTCCAGGGTGAGCGCGTTCTCGGCGACACGATCGGCCTCTTCGCCCGGCAGCAGGGCTTGAAGCTCGTCGCGCAGGGTGAAGAGGCAGGCCGGCTCCAGGCCGATCACCGGCAGGCCTCGGTCCACCAGCGGCAGCAGCGCATCGAGGGTCCGGCGCAGTTCGGCCCGCGCCTCCTCCACCAGGCCGACCGAGAGGTATGTACGGCCGCAGCACAGCGGCCGGCCAGTCTCGGCCGCCGCGTCCTGGGCCACGTGAACCCCATAGCCGGCCGCCTGGAGCACCCGCACGGCGGCGCGCAGATTGTCGGGCTCGAAGGCGCTATTGAAGGTGTCGGCCAGTAAAACGACGCCCGCCGCGTCGCGGCTCGCGGGCGCAAGGACCTCGGATGCCTGGAAGCGGTCGCTGCGCCAACGCGGCAGGGGGCGCCGGGCGGTGAGTCCGAGCCCCCGCTCGCTGAGCCACGCCAGGCCTGGGACCCGGTCGCGCAGGTTCGCGAGCGGCGCCAACCGAGCCGCCCAGGGCGCGAGCCGGGGCAGGTGGCCCAGCAGGCGATCGCGCGCGGGCAGGCCATGGCGTTCGGCCCGCTGGTGCAGTACCTCGGTCTTCATGCGCGCCATGTCGACGCCGACCGGGCATTCCCGCTTGCAGGCCTTGCAGCCGACGCAGAGGGCGAGACTCTCGGCCATTGCTTTCGAGGTGAGCGCGTCGGGGCCGAGCTGGCCGCTGAGCGCCAGGCGCAGGGCGTTGGCGCGGCCTCTCGTCACGTGCTGCTCGGCCTTGGTGACCCGGTAGGAGGGGCACATGACGTTGGCGTCGAACTTGCGGCAGGCGCCGTTGTTGTTGCACATCTCTGCGGCGCCGGCGAAGCCGCCCCATGCGGACCAGTCGAGGGCAGTCTCCAGCGGCGCGACCGTATAGCCCGGCTTGAAGCGGAACAGGCCGCGGTCGTCCATCTTGGAGGCGCGGACGATCTTGCCCGGGTTGAACAGGCCCTTGGGGTCCAAGGTGTCCTTGATGTCCTCGAAGGCGGCGACCAGTCGGCCGCCGAACATGGCCTCGTGGAACTCGGAGCGCACCAGGCCGTCGCCGTGCTCGCCGGAGTGGGAGCCCTTGTATTCGCGCACCATCTCGAAGGTTTCTTCGGCGATGGCACGCATGGTCTTGGCGCCGGCCTCGTTTTTCAGATTCAGGATGGGCCGTACGTGCAGGCAGCCGACCGAGGCGTGGGCGTACCAGGTGCCGCTGGTGCCGTGGCGGCGGAAGATCTCGTCGAGGCGCTGGGTATAGTCGGCCAGGTCGTCGAGGGAGACCGCGCAGTCCTCGATGAAGGAGATCGGCTTGCCATCGCCCTTCATGGACATGACGATGTTGAGCCCGGCCTTGCGCAGCTCCCAGACCGACTTCTGGAAGGCCGGGTCGACCGCCTCGACGACGTTGCCCGGCAGGCCGAGATCCGCCATCAATTCTGAAAGCTGCGTCAGCTTGGCGCGCTGCTCGTCCGCGTCCTCGCCGGCGAACTCGACCAGCAGGACGGCCTCCGGGTGGCCGCGCACCGCCTCGGCGATGGCCGCCTGGAACATCGGAATTTCTCTCGCAAGGTCGAGCAGGGTGCGGTCCACCAGCTCGACCGCGGCCGGCGCCAAATCGACGATGCGACGGGTCGTCGCCATGGCCTGGTAGAAGCTGGGGAAATGGCAGATGCCGAGGGTCATGTGGGGCGGGATCGGCTGTAGCTCGAGCTCGAGGCCGGTGAAAAAGGCCAGCGTCCCTTCGGAGCCGACCAACAGCTGGGCGAGGTCCGGCCCGGCCTCGCCGGCGAGGGCGTCGATGTTGTAGCCGCCGACCCGGCGCATCACCTTGGGAAACCGTGCCGCCATCTCCGCCGTCTCGCGCCGGCCGATGCTGGCGAGCGCCGCGGCGAGGTCCGGTTGCGGAGAGCCGTTCGGCCCGGCGAAGCGCAGGCTGCGGCCGTCGGCCAGGACCGCCTCGATGGCGCGCACGTTGTCGCGCATCAGGCCGTAGCGCAG
>CALJXB010000363.1 GCA_937974415.1 uncultured Kiloniellales bacterium | reverse complement strand
GAGGTCGAGGTGCGGCGCAACGACGCCATCGCGGCAGCGGCGGCGGTGGACATGCATCCCCAAGGCATCGTCATGTCGCCGGGGCCGTGCGATCCCGACCGGGCGGGCATCTGTCTCGAGTTGGTCGCCGCCGCGGCCGGTCGGGTGCCCTTGCTCGGAGTCTGCCTCGGCCATCAGGCCATCGGCCAGGCCTTCGGCGGCAGGGTGGTGCGCGCGGCGGCGCCCATGCACGGCAAGCTGAGCGGCGTTCGTCACGACGGCCGGGGCGTCTTTGCCGGCCTGCCCTCGCCTTTCGAGGCGACCCGCTACCACTCCCTGGTGGTCGAGCGCGACAGCCTGCCCGATGTCCTGGAGGTCGCGGCGGAAACCGAGGACGGCATCGTCATGGGCCTGCGTCACAAGGAGCTGGCCGTCCACGGCGTTCAGTTCCATCCGGAAAGCATCGCCTCAGAACACGGCCACAAGCTGTTGCAAAACTTCTTGAAACTGGCCGGCCATAACGCCTAACAAAGCGGCGGCACCCGCGCTACCATTGACGCGCCGCCAATTCCGGCAGGAAGGATCGAGACGGTGAGCAGCGAGAAGCAAGACCTCAAGAGCCTCATCGGGCTGGCAGCCAGCGGTGAGGCCCTGACCAGCGAACAGGCCGAGGAGGCCTTCGGAGTCATCATGTCGGGCGACGCGACGCCGAGCCAGATCGGCGGCCTGCTCATGGCCTTGCGCGTTCGCGGCGAATCCGTCGACGAGATCACCGGCGCGGCCCGCGCGATGCGGGCCAAAATGCTCACCATCGAAGCCCCGCCCGGCGCCATCGACACCTGCGGGACCGGCGGCGACGGCGCCGGCACCTACAACATCTCGACGGCCTGCCAGTTCGTCGTCGCCGGCTGCGGCGTGCCGGTCGCCAAGCACGGCAACAAGGCGCTCTCGTCCAAGAGCGGAGCGGCCGACGTACTGGCCGCTCTCGGCGTGAACCTGGATGCCGAGATGGCTTTGGTCGAGCGGGCCCTGGCGGAGGCCGGGACCTGCTTCCTGCTGGCGCCGCGCCATCACAGCGCCATGAAGCACGTCGGCCCGACTCGGGTCGAGCTCGGCACCCGCACTATCTTCAACCTGCTCGGGCCGCTGTCGAGCCCGGCCCGGGTGAAGCGCCAGGTAATCGGGGTCTTCTCACCCGACTGGGTCGAGCCCCTCGCCCATGTGCTGAAGGGCCTGGGCCACGAGCACGCCTGGGTGCTGCACGGCGCTGGCGGCCTCGACGAGCTGTCCACCACCGGCACCTCCACGGTGGCGGAGCTGAAAGACGGCCAGGTGCGGATCTTCGAAGTGACGCCGCAGGACGCCGGCCTGCCGGAAGCCAATCTGAGCGACCTCAAGGGCGGCAACGCCGAGACCAACGCAGCTGCCCTGACGGCCCTGTTGGAGGGCGCGCCGGGGCCTTACCGGGACGTGGTCCTCTTGGGCAGCGCCGCCGCCCTCATTGTCGCCGACAAGGCGGCGGACCTGCGCGAGGGTGCGGCCCTGGCCGCCGAGGCGATCGACAGCGGGCGAGCCCGCGCGGCCCTCGACAAGCTGGTCGCCATCACCAACGCGACAGGCTGAGCGGGCCGCGGCCGGTGAGCGACGTCCTGACGCGCATCTGCGCCGACAAGCGGGCGGACCTCGCCGAGCGCAAGGCGGCGCGGCCGCTTTCCGTGCTCCAAGGGCTGGCCGAAAACGCGGATCCGCCGCGCGGCTTCCATCGCGCCTTGGTGGAGGGCGCAGCCGGCGGCCGGCCGGCCCTGATCTGCGAAATCAAGAAAGCGTCGCCCAGCAAAGGCTTGATCCGCGAGGATTTCGATCCGGCCAGCCTGGCTCGTGCCTACCGGGCCGGAGGCGCCTCCTGCCTCTCGGTGCTGACCG
Organism: uncultured Kiloniellales bacterium; assembly: GCA_937974415.1. Lineage (GTDB taxonomy): Bacteria > Pseudomonadota > Alphaproteobacteria > Kiloniellales > JAKSDN01 > CALJXB01. Next base: position 3,638 of record CALJXB010000363.1, on the reverse strand, counting down.
ATGAGCGCTATTTCCAAGGCCGCGACGAGGATCTCATGGCGGCCCGGGCCGCGGCGGACCTGCCTGTGCTGCGCAAGGACTTCATGCTCGACCCCTATCAGATCCTCGAATCCCGGGCTCTCGGCGCCGACTGCGTGCTGCTCATCCTGGCGGCCCTCGGCGACGCCCAGGCGGCCGAGCTGGAAGAGGCGGCCCGGGCGCTCCAAATGGACGTGCTGATCGAGGTGCACGACGCGGCCGAGCTCGAGCGCGCGCTCGGACTCGAAAGCCCGCTCATCGGCATCAACAACCGCAACCTCAAGACCCTCGCGGTCGACCTGGCGACCTGCGAAGCGCTGGCGCCTCGTGTGCCGGGCGAGCGCCTGGTGGTCGCCGAAAGCGGCCTCGCTGCGCCCGAGGACCTGGCCCGCATGCAAGCGGTCGGCGCCAAGGCCTTCCTGATCGGCGAATCCCTCATGCGTCAGGCCGACGTAACCGTGGCGACCGCGGCTCTCCTGGAGCCATCCGGGAGAAGGGCGGCCGGCCATGGCTGAGCTGAGCCACCTCGACAAGGACGGCAAGGCCACTATGGTCGACGTCTCGGCCAAAACGCCGAGTGCCCGGGTCGCCGTCGCCAAGGGCACCATCGCCATGCTGCCCGAGACCCTGGCGCTCATTCAGGAGGGCGGGGTCGCCAAGGGCGACGTGCTGTCGGTCGCGAGATTGGCCGGCATCATGGGCGCCAAGCGCACGCCCGACCTGATCCCGCTGTGCCATCCCCTGGCGCTCAGCTCGGTCAAGGTCGAGCTCGCGCCGGACCCGGATCGCGCCGCCATCGACATCGAGGCGACCTGCAAGGTGATGGGGCCGACCGGCGTCGAGATGGAGGCGCTGACCGCAGTCGCGGTCGCCGCCCTCACCGTCTACGACATGTGCAAGGCGGTCGACCGGGGCATGACGATCGGCGAGATCCGCCTGGTCCACAAGTCGGGCGGTAAGTCCGGCAGCTTCGAGGCGACCTGATGATCCTCGTGAGGCCCAGGGGGAACGCCCGGTGATCGCCGTCGAAGAGGCCCTGGCGCGCATCCTCGCCGCCATACCGTCCTTGCCGGCCGAGACGGTCGGCCTGCGCGAGGCCCTGGGGCGGGTGCTGGCGGAGCCGGTGATCGCCCGCGTGACCCAGCCGCCGAGCGCGGTCTCGGCCATGGACGGTTACGCGGTGCGCGCCGAGGATGTGGCGGAGGTGCCCGTAACCCTGCGCCAAGTCGGCGAGGCGCCGGCCGGCGGCGCCTATGACGGCACGGTCGGATCCGGCGAGACGGTTCGCATCTTCACCGGCGGGCCGCTGCCCGGCGGCGCCGATGCCATCGTCATCCAGGAAAACACCGAGAGCGACGGCGAGTCCGTCACGATCCTGAAGCCGGCGCCGGCGGGCCACTACGTCCGCCCCGAGGGCCTCGACTTCCGCGCCGGCGAAGAGGGCGTGGCGGCGGGCCGCCGGCTCACCGTGCGGGACGTCGGCCTGGCCGCGGCCATGAACGTGCCTTGGCTGAGGGTCCGGCGGCGCCCGCGCATCGCCCTTCTGTCGACCGGCGACGAGCTGGTCATGCCAGGCGAGCTGGTCGGCCCCAACCAGATCATCGGCTCCAACGGCCTCTCTCTCGCAGCCTTCGTGGAAGCCCGCGGCGGCGAGGCCCTCAACCTCGGCATCGCGCCGGACAACGTCGAGGCCCTTGGCCGGCTCACCGGCGAGGCCCGCGGTGCCGACCTGCTGGTGACCACCGGCGGAGTCTCGGTGGGCGAGCACGACCTGGTGCGCTCGGCCTTGGGCGACCGCGGGTTTTCCCTCGATTTCTGGAAGATCGCCATGCGGCCGGGCAAGCCCCTGTTGTTCGGGACCATCGGCGATACGCCGATCCTCGGACTACCGGGCAATCCGGTCTCCAGCCTGGTCTGCGCCATCGTCTTCCTGGGGCCGGCGCTCGACGCCATGCAGGGCCTCGGCCAAGACCACCAGCCCGCCATGGCTGCGGTTCTCGGCGCGCCGCTCGGCGCAAACGATCGCCGCCAGGACTACCTGCGCGCCCGGCTGACCCATCATGCCGACGGCCGCCGGGTTGCAACGCCTTTCGATCGCCAGGACAGCTCCATGCTGGCCACCCTCGCCCACGCCGACTGCCTCATCATCCGCCCGCCCGACGCGCCGGCCGCGGCCGCCGGCGAGCGGGTCGAGATTCTGACCCTCACCGGCGGTGCGATCGGGATCTGATCGGCGATTTTTGCCCGATTCCTCACGGATGTGCGCAAAAAAAGACCATTTTCCCGCTTGACCTCAGATTAGAACCAAACTAGAACAAGTATGTCAGTTGCTCGTTTGTTCCACATCTTGTGACCCTAGTTTTGTGGTTCCACCTAGGCAAAGGCGATACCCATGTTGACGCGCAAACAGCACGAACTCCTGCTCTTCATCCACAAACACCTGAAAAAGCAGGGCGTCTCGCCCTCGTTCGAAGAAATGAAGGAGGCCGTGGGCCTCAAGTCGAAATCGGGCATCCATCGGCTGGTGACCGGCCTGGAGGAGCGCGGCTTCCTGCGCCGCCTGCCCCACCGCGCCCGTGCCCTCGAGGTCCTCAAGCTGCCGGAAAACGTGAGCCAGCGCGGCAAACGCGCCAAAGGCTTCTCGCCGCGGGTCATCGAGGGCGACCGCAAGCCGAGCGAAGGCCAATCCCTGCCCGGCGCGACCCTGGCCGGCGAGACCGACGCCGTGCAGTTGCCGCTTTACGGCCGGATCGCCGCCGGCACGCCGATCGAGGCCCTGCGCGACCAATCGAACTTCGTCGACGTCCCCGCCTCCATCCTAGGCCGCGGCGAGCACTACGCCCTAGAGGTGGAAGGCGATTCCATGAAGGACGCCGGGATCCTCGACGGCGACACCGTGATCATCCGGCGCAGTGATACCGCGGAAACCGGAAAGATCATCGTGGCCCTGGTCGACAACGAGGAAGTGACCCTCAAGCGCTTCCGCCGCCACGGCAAGTCGATCGCCCTTGAGCCCGCCAACACGTCCTACGAGACCCGCATCTTCCCGCCCGAGCGGGTCAAGGTCCAAGGCCAGTTGATCGGCCTCGTGCGCAACTACTGAGCTCCGAGCGAGGTCGAGCGCCTATGTAACGAAACCTGGTAAAATCACAGTCTTACGCCAGGTTTCGTTACAAACGATCAAACCGAACGATTAGCGCCGGCGACACATTGCTGACAATGAGAGCCCCCGCAGTACTATCTCGCCCAGGTCGCGGGGAACGGGCGCGGGATTGCCGCAAGTCTGCCTGTTGCTTTTAGCAGCGCGCAGAGTGATGCTTTCGGCGGCCTGGACCCGGTCTTGCCCGGCGAGTCAGTACTCTTCCGGGACGAAGGTCTGATCGCCCAACGGTGGGCGCACATAGCCGTGAGCGTCCTGACGCGGCGGCAGCTTGATGGGCTCGGGCGTCAAGTCTTCGTACGGGATCATGCTCAAGAGATGCGAGATGCAGTTCAATCGCGCGTGCTTCTTGACGTCGGCATTGACCACGTACCAGGGCGCCTGCTTGATGTCCGTGTGGGCGAACATCTCGTCCTTGGCCTTGGAGTATTCGACCCAGCGCTTGCGCGATTCCAGGTCC
>CALJXB010000362.1 GCA_937974415.1 uncultured Kiloniellales bacterium | reverse complement strand
CTGCGACAGGCGCAGATCGATCCGAGCGGCCTGGGTCTTGTCGACACCGCCCGAGCCATAAATCTCCGAGATGGCGCTGTCCGGCGGCTTTTCGCCTCTATAAACGTAGAGCTGGAGCGTAGAGAGTTCCCGCTGCAGGCGTTTCACCTGATCGATCAAGGCTTGGTCGGTCGAACTCTGGGCGTAGACGGGCGAGACGAGCGAGCCGGCCGCGGCAAGCACCGCGATCGCGACCAATAGGGCGCGCCTCACCCAGCTTACGGCTTTGGGCATCGGAGCGACTCTCGAGGGTCTGTGAACGGATTCTACGGTCATAACACCTTGCTCGCTAGTAGGCTCACCCACAGCGATGCCTGCTTTTCCTGAGCCCTCAGTGTGGCGGAAATGAGGCACAGTCCGCGGGCGCTATAAGGGGCGCCCCGGCGGGCCAGAATCAGCGGCGCCCGCGACCGCCCCAAAACCACTCGGGGCAGGCGGGCGCCGCTCAGTTCCTGCTGATCGGCCCTTAGTTAACGACGAAAACCGCACGCCGGTTTTGGGCCCAGGCCGACTCGTTCGAGCCGAGGACCGCTGGCCGCTCCTTACCGAAGCTGATGGTCGAAACGCGACTACCGTCGATCCCCAGGGCTTCCATGTAGCTGCGCACGGAGTTGGCCCGGCGCTCGCCGAGCGCAAGGTTGTACTCGCGAGTGCCCCGTTCGTCGCAATGGCCCTCGACCGAGAGCGTGACATCGGGATAGGTCTGCATCCAAGCTACGACTTTCTCGGCCGTATCCTGGGCCTCGGGGGTCAGATCGCTACTGTCGAAATCGAAAAACACCCGGTCGCCCACATTGACGACGAGCCACTCTTGAGACCTGGGATCCAGGCTCGGCAAGGCCGTGGTACTGGCGCTGGTTCCGCTACCCGAACCAACGGCCGTACCCGCACTGGTGGTTGCTGCAGATTCTTCTGGCTCCGATGCACAGGCAGCCAGTAAGACGGCGGCCGCAATAAGCGTGAAAAACTTAAAGCGCATATCATGCCCTTTCCAAACGCCGGCGGAATGCTGCTGAATCGACCTCGACTGATCACTTTGATCGAGAAGCCGCCTGACTCTGTGTCAAGACCAACGCCTTGCTCTTAAGCGTGGCCCCCTTCCTGAGGTCCTGCGGACTATACCGGCCTCGATTCAGGGAATCAAGGGCGACCAGGCCGGATCCGACCCATCTATCGGCGTCAAAACTTCCCTTTCATTGAAGCCAGTAAGATCAATTGTGTAAACTTTACTTGAAAACTCTCCGCGTTGATTCGCCGGCGACTGCCGGAAGAACGAAAGGATCCGCCCGTTGGGCGCCCAGGTCGGGCTTTCAACTAGGAATCCGTCGGCCAGCATGCGCTCGCCACTGCCATCGGGCTTCATGACGCCGATGTAAAACCGGCCTTGGGACATGCGGGTAAAGGCGATCAAGTCGCCACGCGGCGACCACACCGGCGTCGCGTAACGGCCCTGATTGAAGCTAATACGCCGCACGTTGCTGCCGTCGGCCTCCATGATATAGAGCTGTTGCGCGCCGCCCCGGTCCGAATTGAACACAATTTGTTTGTTATCCGGCGAGAAGGAGGGCGAGGTGTCGATCGCCGGATGCGCCGTCAGTTGGGTTACCTGGCGGGTCCGCAAGTCCATCATGTAGATGTCGGAATTGCCGTCCTTGGCCATGCTCATGATGACCTTGTTGCCGTCCGGCGAGAAACGCGGCGCGAAGGTCATGCCGGGAAAATCGCCGAGCACTTCCTGCTGGCCGGTGTTCAGATTGAAGAGGTAGACCCGTGGATTTCGCTGACTGTAGGAGAGATAGGTGATTTCCTGGGTGGTCGGCGAAAAGCGCGGCGTCAGCACGAGGTTCGCGCCGTCGGTCAGATAGCGATGGTTCTCGCCATCCTGATCCATGATCGCCAGGCGCTTCACCCGGCGGTTCTGCGGGCCGTTCTCGGCCACGTAGACGATGCGGGTGTCGAAATAGCCGCCCTCGCCGGTCAGCCGCTTGTAGATGGCATCGGAGATGATGTGGGCGACCCGCCGCCAATTCGAGGGCGTCGTGAAATAGGCCAGCCCTGTCATCTGCTGCTCGGCAAAGACGTCCCACAGGCGAAACTCGACCCTGAGCCGGCCGTCGGCCTGGGTTTCGATGGCGCCGTGCACCAAGGCCTGGGCGTTGATCAGCCGCCAGTCGCCGAAGCGCGGGCCGCCAAGCAGGCTGTCGACGCTTTGGATGAAGGCGCGCTGGTCGATCGGACGGAAAATTCCCGAACGCTCCAAATCGGACGCGATCACCTGGGCCAAGTCCTGTCCCGTCTTGGCGACCTCGGGGCTGGCGCCGTAGAAATTGTTGATGGCGATGGGCAGCGGTTCCGGCACGCCCTGGGTGATGTCCACGCGCAGCTCCGCGCGCAGCGGAGTGGCCCAAGCCGAAACGGCAACGACACCCAGAGCCGCCAGGGCCCAAACCAGTGTCCGCACGGCCAGCGCTGGCCCCGGAGTCTTTCGGGTCGCCGGCCGGATCGAACGATAGCCAGTCATTCCAATCAAAACGTCCTACTCCCGTTCTCGCGTATCAGCCGCCGAACATGCGGCTTGGATCGAACCTCAGGGTCAATTCGCGCCAGACCTCGTACTTGTTGGCCGGCAGCGTGAATGGGCTGCAGCGCAGGATCGCGCGGCGCGCGTTCTCCGCCGCGCTGCGGAAAAAGGAATCCGTGAACATGCGCTCGAAATCCACGATCGTGGCGTCGCGCACCGTGGCATCGGGATTCAATTTGACGCGAATTTCCACGATCAGGCTGTCGGCATCGCGGGCGCCTGCGTCGATCCGCCAGCAGCGCGACATCTGCTCCTGAATGGCGCGCACCATGGCGTTCTGTTCGATGGCGCTGGCCTGGCTCACCCGCGACTGGCTGGCGTCGGCCAGCTGGGTGCTTTCGGCCGCCTGATCTTTCAGCTTCTCGACATTCTTCAGGATCGAGGTCAAGCGGTCTTCCGGCGGCGGCTCCTGTTCCTTCCGGTCCGCCTCCGCCACCTGCTGCAGGGGCTTCATCTTGGGCTTGGGCGGGGTCTTGACGTGTTCGGGCTCCGGCTCGGGCTCGGCCTCAGGCTCCGGTGGAGGCTCGGGCTCGGGTTCCGGCTCCGGTTCGGGCTCGGCTTCGGCAAGCGGGATCGGCTCGGGCTCGGGCTCCGGTTCGGGCAAGGGCTCGGGCTTGGGCGCCGGCGGCGGCAGTTCCGCGATCTGTTCCGGCTCGGGCTCCGGCTCGGGCAGGGGCTCGCTCGGCTCGGGGAAAGTGATGATTTCGATGGGGATCTCCGGCGCCAACAAGGCATCGGGCGCCATCGACGGCAGCCCGAAGAACAGCATTACGAACACCGTAAGGTGCAAAACCGCGGAAAAGATGGCGCCCTGGCGCATGACGTCAACCGTTCCGGTCGTCGTCCTTGCCGGCCGCATCGTTGGCGGCGTCGGGCAATTCGGCGATCAGCGCAACCCGGCGGAAGCCGGCGGCATTCACGTGGCCCATGACCTGCATCATGCGGCCGTAGGCGATTGTGCGGTCGCCGCGCAGGTAGATCCGGGTGTCCGCGTTGTTCTCGGTGATCGCGATCAGCCGCGGCACCAGGCCTTCCAAGGGAACCGAGGTTTCCTGGACATAGATCTCGCCCTCGGCATTGACCGAGATCACCAGCGGCTCCTCGGGCTGGGACAAGGGCTGCGCCTTGGTCTTGGGCAAATCGACGGGAACGCCGACGGTCAACAGCGGCGCGGTGATCATGAAGACGATCAGCAGCACCAGCATGACGTCGACGAAGGGCGTCACGTTGATTTCGCTCATCGGCCGGTAGGCCGCGCGGCGCTGGCGGCGGCCGTTCCTGCGGGAGATGAAATCCGAAGACATGTCAGCGCGGCTCCTCGAGCTGGCGGGACAGGATCGCCGCGAACTCGCCGGCGAAGGCGTCCAACCGCCCGCTGTAGCGGCCAAGGTCGGTCGACAGCTTGTTGAACCCGATCACCGCCGGGATCGCCGCGACCAGCCCCAAGGCGGTGGCGAAGAGGGCCTCGGCGATGCCGGGCGCGACCACCACCAGGGTCGTGTTCTTGCTGGCGGCGATCGAGGTGAAGGCGTTCATGATGCCCCAGACGGTGCCAAACAGGCCGACGAAAGGCGCCGCCGACCCCACCGAAGCGAGGAAGATCATTTGCCGCTCGAGGCGCTGCATCTCCCGGCCCAGGGTGATCTCCATGACCCGCTCGATGCGCTGCTGCAGGCTCACCTTGTTGCGTTCGTTCTCGAGCCCGCCTCTGGCCGTCGAGCGGCGCCACTCCTTCATCGCCGACACGAAGATTGCCGACATGGGGTCGTTCGGCCGCTGATCCATCTGCTCGTAGAGGTCGTCGAGCGATCCTCCGGACCAGAAATCCTCCTCGAAGTCCTCGGCCCGCGCCTTCAGCCGGCGCATGCGCAGCCACTTTTCGAAGATGATCGCCCAGGTCCAGAAGGAGGCTAGGAGCAGCATAATCAGCACCACTTGGACGACCAGGTCGGCATCGGCGAAGAGGCCCCAGATCGTCAGGTCGTAGGCCGACTCCTGCCCCAGGCTGGTGCTCTCGACGGCCACCGCTTCCATGGTTTCTTGCTCCATGGCTCAATCCCGCCTTTCTGTTGGTTCGTTGTCTGTGTCAGTCACCGTGTCGCCGCGGTAGGTTTGCAAGGCCTCCCGCAACGGGTTTGGAATGCGCGACGGCCGTCCGCCGCCGGTCATACAGGCCAGGCGCACATCGAGGTGCGCCAGTTCCGTCGTCTCGCGGCTGATCACTTGCTCCGCGGTCAGCGAAGCGCCGCCCACCTCGAGGAACCGCGAGCGCACCTCCAAGAGATCGTCGAGGCGCGCCGGGCTCCGGTACGACACGGTGCAATCGCGCACCACGAAGGCGAGGCCGAAGCGGTCGGACAGCGCGCCATGATCGAAGCCCGCCAGGCGCAGCATTTCGGTGCGTGCCCGTTCGGCGAATCTCAGGTAGTTGGCGTAATAGACCAGGCCGCCCGAATCGGTGTCCTCGTAGTAGACCCTGAGGGGCAGGACGTGGCGGCCGTCCTGGACATGCCCCGTCAGACTGTCCATGGCGGCGTTCATGTGCCTTCCTCTGCGTCGCCATCGAGCAGCGGCAGCTGCGCGACCTGGCGCGGCGCTTCGAGCCCGAGATAGCCATAGCCGGCAAGCGCCAGGACCCGGCCCCGCGAGGTTCTTTGCAGCAGGCCCTGCTGGATCAGGTAGGGCTCGATGACTTCCTCGATCACGTCCTTCTGCTCCGACAGGGCGGCGGACAGCGTCTCGACGCCGACCGGCCCGCCGCCATAGCTCTCGGCGATGCAGGCGAGGAAACGCCGGTCCATGGCGTCGAGGCCCCGCTCGTCGACTTCGAGCCGGCGCAGGGCGCCGTCGGCCGCCGCGGCATCGACGCGTTCCAACTTGGAAACCGCGGCAAAATCCCGCACCCGCCGCAGCAGGCGCCCGGCGACCCGCGGCGTGCCGCGGGCGCGGCGCGCGATCTCGGACGCCCCCTCGGCGGTGATGGTCATGCTCAGGATCTCGGCGCCGCGCAGCACGATCTGGGTGAGCTCGTCGGGCTCGTAGAAATCGACCCGCAAGGGAATGCCGAACCGCTCGCGCAGGGGCGTGGTGATCAGGCCGGAGCGCGTCGTCGCCCCGACCAGGGTGAAGGGCGGCAGATCGATGCGCACCGAGCGGGCGGCGGGTCCCTCGCCGATGATGAGGTCGAGCTGGAAATCCTCCATCGCCGGATAGAGTATTTCCTCGACCGCCGGATTGAGGCGGTGGATTTCGTCGATGAAAATGACGTCGCGGGGCTCCAGGTTGGTCAGCAGCGCCGCCAGATCGCCGGCGCGGACGATGACCGGGCCGGAGGTCGCGCGAAATCCGACGCCGAGCTCGCGGGCGACGATCTGCGCCAGGGTCGTTTTGCCGAGCCCCGGCGGCCCGTGCAATAGGACGTGGTCCAAGGCCTCGCCGCGGTCGCAGGCGGCGCGGATGAAGACCTCCAGATTGGCCCGGAGCTGGCGCTGGCCGATGAACTCGGCCAGCCGGGCGGGGCGCAGGGACGGCTCGCCGGCATCCTCCTCGCCGACCTCCGGCGCCACCATGCGCGCGCCGTCCAGCGAAGCCTCGGTCATGCCGACAACTCCTTGAGGCCTTCCTTGATGAGCGAGGCCAGGGGCGCCTTGGCACCTAGCTTGCGGCTGGCCACCACCACGGCGCCGAGCGCCTCGCTACGGCCGTAGCCCAGGTTGACCAGGGCCGAAAGCGCGTCTTCCGCCGGCGCCTCGAGTCCGCCCACACCCGTCGAAGAGCCGACCCCCGGGCCGGCGCCCAGCGCGGCAGCCGGTCCCAAGGCGGCGGCCCCGGCCTTGTCCTTGAGCTCGGCCACGATGCGGGCCGCGAGTTTGGGGCCAACCCCGTTGGCCCGGGCGAGCACCGCCTTGTCTTGGGCGGCGATGGCCTGGATGAGATCGCCGGGCGAGAGGGTCGACAGCACCGCCAGGGCCATCTTGGCACCCACCCCCTGCACCGTGGACAGCAGGCGAAACCAGTCGCGCTCGCCCGGATCGGCAAAGCCGTAGAGGTGAATGTGATCTTCGCGCACGTGGGTCTCGATCAGCAGGCTGACCCCGTCGCCGGGCCGGCCGGCGCGTTCCAGGGTCCGGGCCGAGCAGAAGACCACGTAGCCAACGCCGTTGACGTCGACCAGGGCCCAGTCCTCGCCACTGGATTCGAGCACGCCCGTCAACTTGCCGATCATGTGGCGCCTCCCCCCGGCACGGAGCGGGTCGCCGCCAGATTTGCAGCCGTCTCCTTGCCGTCTCGCCCGGCCGCCCAGCGTCGCCGGGTTGCCGCGTGATGGCTGTGACAGATGGCGACCGCCAGCGCGTCGGCCGCATCGGGGGACTCGATCTGGGCGCCCGGCAGGAGATGGCGCATCATGACCTGGATTTGCTCCTTGGCCGCATGGCCGGTTCCGACGACCGATTTCTTCACGATATTCGGTAAATATTCGGTCACCGGCAGGCCGGCGAGACCCGGCGTCAGAAGGACCACGCCGCGGGCGACGCCGAGCTTCAGCGAGGACGTCGGGTTGCGATTGACCAACGAGGCCTCGACGGCAGCCTCCTCGGGTCGGTAAGCCTCGAGCACCTGCCTCAAAGCCACGTGGATCTGCACGAGACGCTCGGTCAGATCCAAGCTAGCGTCGGAGTCGATCACCCCGTTCGCCACATGGCTGAGACGGGTCGCATCGGCATCGATGACGCCCCAGCCGGTATGGCGAAGCCCTGGGTCCAGTCCGATCAGGCGCCTCAAGGATCCGTCTCCACCGCCGCGTCGATCAGGCCGTGAGACGGGCCATGACGTCGTCCGAGATCTCGAAATTGGCCGAGACCTGCTGGACATCGTCGCTTTCGTCGAGGGCACCCAGGAGCTTGATCAGGGAGTCTGCGTCGGGATCTTCGATTTGGACCGTGGATAGGGGTTTCCAGGCCAGCTGCGCCTCGCGCGGCGGACCGAGGCGCTCTTCCAGAGCCTCGCGGACCGCGGCGAGATCGTCCGGCGCGCAGATGACTTCGTGGGCCTCGCCAGCGGACTCGACATTGTCGGCGCCGGCTTCGACCGCAGCCTCGAAGACCTCGTCGCTGGACCCGGCCTCCCGGTCGTAGACGATCTGGCCGACCCGGTCGAAGAGAAAAGCGACGCTGTTCGACTCACCCAGGCTGCCGCCATGCTTGCCGAAGGCCGTGCGCACCTCCGAGGCCGTGCGATTGCGGTTGTCGGTCAGGGTCTCGACGATGATCGCAGCACCCCCCGGGCCATAGCCTTCGTAGCGGATCTCCTCGTAGTTGGCGTCGTCGTCGGACGAGTCGGCCTTCTTGATGGCCCGCTCGATATTGTCCTTGGGCATGTTGGCGGCGCGCGCCGCAGCGACCGCCGAACGCAGCCGCGGGTTCATGTCGGGATCCGACAGGCCGGAGCGCGCGGCGACCGTGAGCTCGCGGCTGAGCCGCGAGAACAGCTTGGCGCGCTTTTTGTCCTGCGCGCCCTTGCGGTACATGATGTTCTTGAACTGTGAATGGCCCGCCATGGGGGATGATACTCTAGATCCGGTGGGTGAAAACGCAGCAGCCACCCATATG
>CALJXB010000361.1 GCA_937974415.1 uncultured Kiloniellales bacterium | reverse complement strand
CCGACCCTGCCCCTCTCGGACGCCGAGTGGGCCGAGCTGAAGGCGGCCCTGGAGCCGCTGCGGTAGCTGGCGCAGAGGACCTGACTCCGGCGATGCGGGCCTTACGACGGGAGAGGGTCGGAATAGGGCGTCTCGCCCGGCGCCTCTTTGTAAGCCTGCTGGTCCTAGGGTGGTGTGCGGTTCCGGCCCAGGCGTCCGAGCTGGATGCCGCCTCGCCGGAAGAACTGATCGAGGTCCTGAAGGCCAACGTCTATCTGACCGGCGACATCGTGAAGCGCATGGACGCGCAAACGCGCCTCGAGCGCCTCGGACGGCAGGACCCGGCGGCCGTCGTGCCTCTCGTCCTGGCCGAGCTCGCCCCGCCCAGGTCTTACGGTAAGATCGCCGCCCACCAGCGCCTGGCCTTGATCGAACTGTTGCGCGACATCGGGCCGGCGGCGGAGGCGGCGGTGCCCCGACTAGTGGAGATCATGAGCGACCCCGAGGAGCCCTTCGAGTCCGTGCAGTCCCAGTCGGCCGCGGCGCTGACCCGGATCGGTACGGCGGACGCAAAGGCCGCCGCCAAGGCGTATTACGCCGGTCTCACCACGGCCTTCGCTGACACCGCCAGCGATGAAGAGGCCGTGCGTTCGGCGTCCCAAAGCGCCTTCCTGATTCGCAAGGAACTGCGCAGCCGCGCGCCGTCGGACGGCGTCATCGGCGCCTCCGTGGATCAGTTGCGCGCCCTGGGACAAAGGGCGTCTCCGGCCCAGCCGACGCTCCTGCGCGCCTACAACGACCCCCGTTTGAGCCAAGACCTGCGGGCGGAGATCGCCACGGCGCTTCAGGTCACGGGCGTCTCGGACGTTCCGGCAGCCGCGGCCGAGGCGGCGGCGCGAGCCTCGATCCCCGACATCCTGGCGGAGGTCATCGAAGAGACGCGCAGCGAGGACGATTTCGTTCGTGGCCTGGCGATGGGCGAGCTTGGCCGCCTGGGGCCGTCCAAAGCGGCGATCGACGCCTTGATCGCGGCCTTGCGCGAAGGCCGCAACCCGGGCGATGCGGCGCGGGTGCTGGGCGACTTCGGGGCGCCTGCCGCGCGGGCCTTGTCCGAGCTGGCGCCCTATTTCGACGACGAAAGGTCCGGCACCAATGCCGTCCAGGCCGCCGGCAAGATTGGCGTCAAGGATCCAGATACCATTGCCGAGCTGCGCCGCGTCCTTGCCACGCCCGGGCACAGGCACCGGGGCATGGCGGCGTCAGCCCTCGGCGAGTTGCGGGCTTCGGAAGCTCTTCCCGAACTGCAGCAGGCACTGGCCGAAGGCGGCAAGTACGAGCGCATCCTGGCGGCGCAGGCGCTGGGAAAATTGGAGGGCGCGGCTGCGCCGGCTGTCGCGATGCTGGCGGCGAGCCTCGAGGATCCCGACCTCGACCTGAGGCGCGCCGCGGTCGGCGCATTGGGCCGGATCGGTGACGCCGCCAGGCCCGCGGTCCCGGCCATCGCCGAGCAGCTCGAGAGCGGCGACCAGCGCCTGAAAGCGGCGGCCCAAAAGGCCTTGGCGGCGATTGGCGGAGACGAGACCGACGCGGCGCTCGACCGCGATGCGCGCCGGTACAGTTATGCGGAGCTGGCTGAAGCGCGCCGGCTCGCCGCGGCGGGCGGTCTGGAAAGCGTATCGCGGTTTCTGTCCGGGCTGCCCGAGCGGCGCGCCGGCCTCCTGAGCCGCCGCTTGGTCTCCGAGCCGGACGCCGACAGCGCCCTCGCCGGGGCCCTGGTTCTGGCCCGTCAGGGCGACATCGAGCCCGCCGTGCCGGTGCTGGCCGACAACCTGGCCCGCCGGCCGGAGCCGGAACGGCTGTTGACCGGACTGGCCTGGTCGATGATGCACGGCGGCGACGAGACGCAGTTCCAGCCTCTGTTCGAGGCTTTGCTGCGCTTCATCCAGGAAAATCCCGACCGCTACAGTCCGGAGGAACGAGCCCGGCTGGAGGCCTTGTTCAAGCAAGCATTGCCGGCCGAGTGAGCCGTGCCTTCATAAACGGAGCCTTGCCGCCGCCTTGCCACTATTCCCCGGGCGGCCTAAGTAATCTTCCATGAGCGACCGCCTAAAGATCGCGCTGGCCCAGATCAACCCGACCGTGGGGGATCTCGCGGGCAACGCCGAGCTGATCCGCAAGGCCCGGGCCGAGGCGGCCGGGCAGGGCGCCGACCTGGCGGTCGCGACCGAGCTCTCCATCTCCGGCTATCCGCCCGAGGACCTGGTCCTCAAGCCCGCCTTCGTCGCCGCTTGCCGGGAGGCCGTCGAGGCGCTCGCCAAGGAGACGGGCGACGGCGGGCCGGGTCTCATCGTCGGCAGCCCCTGGCTCGAGCAGGCCGCGAGCGAGGTTGGTCATAGCCGGCCCTTCAACGCGGCCCTGCTGCTGGACGGCGGCAACGTCCAGACCTGGCGGGCCAAATACGACCTGCCCAATTACAGCGTGTTCGACGAGAAGCGGGTGTTCCGGGCGGGGCCCCTGCCGGGGCCGGTGAACTTCCGCGGCGTACGCCTCGGCCTCATGGTCTGCGAGGACATGTGGACCGGCGAGGTCTCGGAATGCCTCGAGGAGTCGGGCGCCGAGATCCTGGTGGTGCCCAACGGCAGCCCCTACGAGAGGGACAAGGCGGACCAGCGCTTGCAGCTCGCCGTCGCCCGGGTGACCGAGACCGGCCTGCCGCTGGTCTACGTGAACCAGGTGGGCGGTCAGGACGAGCTGGTGTTCGACGGCGGCTCCTTCGCGATGAACGCGGATTGTACCCTGGCGGCCCAGCTGCCCATGTTCGAGGAAACGGTTGTGACGACCGAATGGGTACGCGGCGACGGCGACGGTGACGCCTGGCGCGCGGCCGACGGACCCCGGACTGCGCCCCTGGAGGGCGCCGAGGCGGTCTACCGCGCCCTCATGCTGGGCCTGCGGGACTACGTGAACAAGAACGGTTTCCCCGGCGTGGTGCTGGGCCTCTCCGGCGGCATCGATTCCGCTCTCTCGGCGGCGGCGGCTGCCGACGCCCTGGGCCCCCAGCGGGTGCGCGCCCTCATGATGCCCTCGCCCTATACCAGTCGGGACAGCCTCGCGGATGCCGCCGAGTGCGCCGACCTGCTCGGTATCGCCCTCGACGAGGTCGGCATCGAGCCCGCCATGGGCGCCTTCGAGGCCATGCTGGGGCCTCTCTTCGACGGCCTCCCGGCGGACACCACCGAGGAGAATATCCAGGCCCGCGCCCGTGGGCTCGCCCTCATGGCGGTTTCCAACAAGCTCGGCCACATGGTGCTCTCGACCGGCAACAAGTCGGAGATGTCGGTCGGCTACGCCACCCTCTACGGCGACATGTGCGGCGGCTACAATGTGCTGAAGGACGTCTACAAGACCACGGTCTACCAGCTCGCTCGCTGGCGCAACCAGGAGCACCCGGGCGGCGCCCTGGGGCCCGCGGGCCGGGTCATCCCCGAGCGGATTATCACCAAAGCGCCGACGGCGGAGCTCAGGCCGAACCAGACGGACCAGGACTCCCTGCCGCCCTACGAGGCGCTCGACGACATCCTGGAAGGCCTCATCGAGCACGAGATGGGGGTCGACGAGATCGCCGCCCGCGGCCACGAGGCGGTGACCGTCAACCGGGTCTGGCGCCTCTTGGAGAACGCCGAATACAAACGCCGCCAGGCGCCGCCGGGGGTGAAGATCACCAGCCGCGCCTTCGGCCGCGACCGCCGCTACCCCATCACCAACGCGTTCAAGGGGCCGGCGTGAGGGCCGTGGCCAAATGAAGCGGACTGGAAGTCGTGCCACAGTTTCAAATTCTGCCGAACCGTTGTCCTGCACGTCGGCTTTCGAGCCGACTGTTTCTGCTTAGCCCGCGATAGCAGACGCCGGGGCATCGGCCTCGGAAGGGCAGAAGATGACCCGAAACCGACGTTAGGGCCACTTCGGGTCAAACAGGTGTGCGCGGTCCTGCATTCCTCTCAAGTCAGCACACTCCTGCTTGATTAAGCCTTGGTAAGGGTCTTGACCTTGGCGCGGCGCTGTTTGGAGAGCTGGGCGATGTCATTGTCTTGTTCCTGGATTGCAGTGCGCGCCAAGTCCAGGAGATCGTCACCGAAGGATTGATCAAGCAGTTCGTTCGCCACCCGCCGATTGGACGTCATCGTCCCGTCTTCATAGGCGACGTTGAACATCGTAAATCCAGCAGCCTTGCCTTTGGTTTTATTACGAGCCATCGCTCTGTCTCCGTTTATGGCTGGGTAAGGGTCAGGCCACTTGAATGTCGGCGGCGTTGCCGTAGCTTCCAGCGATCAGTGACTTCGCGTGGCTGATCAACTTCTGACTTTCTATGCCGTGAATGGTGAAGATGTGCTTTCCATCGCTTTCGGCATGGGTCACGAAATTATGCAGGCCATAGGTGATTAAAAAGTTGTGTTCGTTGCTCATGGTGTTTCCTTGGTGTTTTCAGCTTCAACGACAGGCGCTTATAGGCATTGCCGAGCGCGTCATTGGCTGTGGTTGTGATTGCCGAGAAGCCGGGTCAGCGTTGGAGCTGGGGGCTCAGTCTTTGGACGACGGCACTAAAGTGCGGTCACTCGGCAGAGGGTAATAACGGGTTTTGGCCATCGCTCTGCGCGGACGCTTGGGATTGCCTGGATTTTTCTCCCGGGCTCCCTTCGGTCCGTCGAACGATCCTTGAAGGTTGCGTCGCCGACCGTGCGCGGCGACCGCCTCCAACGGGAGTCGGAGGCGGTGCCTTACGTGGTCAGTCGATGACGGACAGGTTCTCGGCGGATGATTTGCCGTTCTGTCCGGGCTGAAGCTCATAGGAGACTTTCTGCCCTTCGTTCAACGAACTCAGTCCGGCGCGCTCGACGGCCGAAATGTGCACGAAAGCGTCTTTTGAGCCATCTTCCGGCTCGATGAAGCCGAAGCCCCTCTGCGTGTTGAAAAACTTTACAGTACCAGTAGTCATAGATATTTCCTCTAACAGGAGTGTTGATTCCGCGTCACACACCACGTGTCAGCGCGGTCGGTTTAACGCTCACATTGTCAGGGGATAACCAAGCTAATCGGCGTACCGGCTATGCGGGCAGCACCAAACGAATGCAATACGTATGGAGACTATATAGGAGATATTCCTAAGAATTCAATGACGCGCGAGGCCCAGCACGTATATCCCCCGCCTGCGCAGTTCGGGAATCCCCGGGCTCCCGAGCTTCATCTCTCGATCTGGATTTGACAATGTTCGGTCCTGACCGTCCCTGACGAGCAACGCCCGCTTCGCCCCCGACATCCGACGTTCAGGTGTGCTGCGGTTCGACGCACCAGTTTTCAAACCAAGACAAGGCCGAACGAGACTCGCCACGGACCTTCTTTCGCGTCTTTGCTAGGACTGCCGCGCCCCTCAACGCCCTCGAAAGACAGTGAACGCCGAGGTCTTTCATGGTCAGTCCGGACGCACTCTTCGAATGCAATGCTGGGTGATCCCTCGTCGGGCCGATGGCCGGGCAAGGCTTTTCCTATTCCAGCAAGGAACGAAGGTTTCGGCGCGAGTGCCCGCCCTTCCGACAGGCGGTCTACATCAAGTTTCGGAGAGCGTGCAGAGAAAATTGCTGCGAGTTCGATCCCCACTTTGAGATCAAGTCCGAAGACTATGAGTGATGGTACCGGCGGGTTTGGGGCGAAGATCCGCCGGACCATCGCGCCGACCTGCTGTTCTCGCAGCCGGCCTACTTCAACGACGATTGGCCCAAGAGGGGGAATTTTCTCACGCGTCACCTGCCGTGGAAGATCCGGCCGGGGCGGCGGACCAAGTTCTTTCATTTGACCAATGCCTCGCGCGACCGCCGCGAAATGAAGGAAGTGGCCGAAGCCATGCTGGGCCCTCTCATGGACGGCTTCGACCGGCTGTCGAGTTGGGAGGCCCTGGCCGAGGCGAACAAGGGTTTCTACGCGCCCCCGAAGGTCTTGATCGGCCCCCCGGCCAAATCGAAGCAATGGTGGCAATTCTGGAATTGAAGCCCGCGCGCGCCATATGCGCGCCAGGTGTCGACCCTCAGCCCGAGGCCGGTTTGCGCGAGTCGGGCTTCTTCGAGCGCCGCCTCAGGAACGCGCTCAACCGCTGCATCACGAGGTAGAACACCGGCGTGAAGAGGAGGGACATGAGGGTGGCCGCGACCATGCCGCCGACCACGGCCGTGCCGACGGCCTGCCGGCTGGCCGCCCCGGCGCCCGCGGCAACGACCAGCGGCATGAAGCCGGCGATCGAGGAGATCGCCGTCATGAGGATCGGCCGAAAGCGCAGCCTGGCGGCCGCGACCGCCGCGTCCAGGATGCTCAAGCCCTTGTCGCGCTCTGCCTGGGCGAACTCCACGATGAGGATGGCGTTCTTGCTCGCCAGGCCGATCAAGAGAACGATGCCGACCTGGGTGTAGACGTTGTTGTCGAAGCCGCGGGCGAGTAGGGCGACGACCGTGCCGAGCACGGCCAAGGGCACGACCAGGATCACGGCGGCCGGGTTGGTCCAGCTTTCGTACTGTGCGGCCAGGACCAAGAAGACGAGAACGATGGCCAGGGCGAAGATGACGATGGCCTCGCTGCCGACCTGTTTTTCCTGGAAAGAGATCCCGGTCCACTCGTATCCCATCGAGACGGGCA
>CALJXB010000360.1 GCA_937974415.1 uncultured Kiloniellales bacterium | reverse complement strand
TTCATGGTCTGCCGCCTGTCGCCGATTTTCGAGTACGCGCCGATCGCGCTGCAGATGGTGACCTATGTCGGCGCGGCCACGGCCTTCTTCGCGGCGACCATCGGCCTCACCCAGTTCGACATCAAGCGTGTCATCGCCTATTCGACCTGCAGCCAGCTCGGCTACATGTTCTTCGCGGTGGGGGTTTCGGCTTACGGCGCGGCGATCTTCCACCTCATGACCCACGCCTTCTTCAAGGCGCTCCTGTTCCTTGGGTCCGGCTCGGTGATTCACGCCATGTCGGACGAACAGGACATGCGCAAGATGGGCGGCATCTGGCGGCTGATCCCGATCACCTACGCGGTTATGTGGATCGGCTCGCTGTCGCTGGCCGGTGTCGGCATCCCGGGCGTGTTCGGTTTTTCCGGCTTCTACTCCAAGGACGTCATCCTCGAGGCCGCGTTCGGGGCTCACAGCACCCACGGCCTCGTTGCCTTCTGGTTGGGCATCGCAGCGGCCTTCATGACGGCGTTCTACTCCTGGCGGCTCCTGTTCCTCACCTTCCACGGCAAGCCGCGGGCCGACAAGCACGTCATGGACCACGTGCACGAATCGCCTTGGGTCATGCTGGTGCCGCTGCTCCTGCTGTCGGTCGGCGCGGTCTTCGCCGGCCTCGTCGGCTACAACTGGTTCGTCGGCGACGGCCGCTTCGATTTCTGGGGCGACTCGCTCCTGGTGCTGGCCGGCCACGACACCATCGAGGCGGCGCACCACGTGCCGACCTGGGTCAAGCTGCTGCCGCTGGTCATGGCCGTGAGCGGCATCGCGCTCGCCTGGGCCATGTACATCGCCAAGCCCGACCTGCCCGGCCTGGTGGTGTCCACCTTCCGGCCGATCCACACCTTCATTTTCAACAAGTGGTACTTCGACGAGCTCTACGACTGGGCCTTCGTGCGGCCGGCCCGGGCCATCGGCCGGACCGCTTGGAAGATCGGCGACGGCGCGGTGATCGATGGCATGGGCCCCGACGGCATCGCGGCGACCACTTTGAGCCTGGCGCGCCGGGCCGGCCGGCTGCAGAGCGGCTACGTCTATCACTATGCCTTCGCCATGCTGATCGGGGTGGTCATCCTGATCACCTGGTATCTCATTGCCGGTCAGGGGTGAGGCGATGGCGATGAGCAACGCGCCCCTGTTGAGCCTGGTTACCTTCGTGCCCCTGGTGGGCGCGGCGTTTATCCTGGTCATCCGCGGCGAGGCCGAGGACATGGCGCGCAACGCCCGCATGGTGGCGCTCTGGACCTCGCTGACGACCTTCGTGTTGTCGCTGTTCATCTGGTTTGGCTTCGAGCGCGGAACCTCGGCGTTCCAGTTCGTCGAGGAGGCCAATTGGATCCCCGAATTCGGCATCGCCTATCGCCTCGGCGTGGACGGCATCTCGATGCCCTTCGTGCTCTTGTCGACTCTGCTGACGCCGATCTGCATCCTGGCCAGCTGGGACTCGATCAAGGTGCGGGTGAAGGAGTACATGATCGCCTTTCTGGTCCTCGAGACCCTCATGATCGGCATGTTCTGCGCCCTCGATCTCTTCGTCTTCTATGTTTTCTTCGAGGGCGTCCTGATCCCCATGTTCCTGATTATCGGCGTCTGGGGCGGCCCGCGCCGGGTCTATTCGGCCTTCAAGTTCTTCCTCTTCACACTGGCCGGCTCGGTGCTGATGCTGCTTGGCATCCTGACAATCTTCTTCGAGACCGGCATATCGGACATCCCGGCCCTGCTGACGACCCATCTTCCGGCGGGGATGCAGACCTGGCTGTGGCTCGCCTTCTTCGCCTCCTTCGCCGTCAAGGTGCCCATGTGGCCGGTCCACACCTGGCTGCCCGACGCCCATGTGGAGGCGCCGACCGCCGGCTCGGTGATCCTGGCGGGTGTCCTTCTAAAAATGGGCGGCTACGGCTTCCTGCGATTCTCGCTGCCCATGTTCCCGCTGGCCTCGGAGCTCTTCACGCCGCTGGTCTTCGCGCTCTCGATCGTCGCCGTCATCTACACCTCGCTGGTGGCGCTCGCCCAGGAGGACATGAAGAAGCTGATCGCCTATTCCTCCGTGGCTCACATGGGCTTCGTCACCGCCGGCACTTTTAGCGTGACCCAGCAGGGCATCGAAGGCGCGATGATCCAGATGCTCTCCCACGGTGTGGTCTCGGCCGCCCTGTTCCTCATCGTCGGTGTGGTCTACGACCGGATTCATTCCCGCGAGATTGCGCGCTACGACGGGCTGGTGGAGCGCATGCCGCAATACGCCCTGGTCTTCATGATATTCATGCTGGCCTCGGTCGGCTTGCCGGGGACCAGCGGCTTCGTCGGCGAGTTCCTGGTGCTGGTCGGCCTGTTCCAGGTGGACACCGGGGTAGCGCTGCTGTGCGCCAGCGGCATGGTGTTGGGGGCGGCCTATATGCTCTATCTCTACCGGCGGGTCATATTCGGGATCATGACCAAGGCCGACCTCAAGACCATCGGCGATCTGGTGTGGAAGGAGCGGGTGGTCTTCGCGCCGCTCATCGCCGTGGTGCTATGGATGGGCATCTACCCGGCGTCCTTCATCGACATCATGGCCGCCTCGATCAGCAACCTGATCGATAATTACAACACGGCCCTGGCGGCCGCGGGCCAGGGCCCCGAGAGCGCGTCGCTCGCTGGCTCGCTAACAAGACCGATCTTGGGCCAGTGAGGAGGGGACGGCCGGCATGATCATCGCGGATCTCCTCGCATCGCTTCCCGAGCTATGGCTCGCCTGCGCCGGTATGGCCTTGCTTATGGTCGGCGTGTTCCTCCGGCGCAACACCGCCACCACGGTCATGATTCTCAGCGTCGTCGCCGTTGCGGTGGCGCTAGCGGTCCTCTGGGTCCTCTCTCCGGAACCGGACTACGCCTACGGCGGACTCTTCGTGAACGACGAATTCACCTTTTTTATGAAGTCGTTGGTGCTGATCGGTGCGTTGCTCACCATCGTCATGTCGATCGGCTACGCCCAGCGCGAAGCCATGGACCGCTTCGAGTTCCCGGTCCTCATGGTCTTCGCGACCCTGGGCATGCTGATGATGATCTCGGCCAACGACCTGATCTCGCTTTACCTGGGCCTTGAACTGCAGAGCCTGTCGCTCTATGTCATGGCCGCGTTCCGCAAGGATACGCTGAGGTCGAGTGAAGCCGGGCTCAAGTACTTCGTCCTGGGAGCGCTGTCCTCGGGCATGCTGCTCTACGGCAGCTCACTGATCTACGGCTTCGCCGGCACCACCAATTTCACCGAGTTGGGTCAGATCCTTTCGCCTGATGCGTTTGACGGCGAGAGGGTCTCGCTCGGCGTCATTTTCGGGATCGTTTTCGTTATCGCCGGTCTCGCCTTCAAGGTTTCGGCGGTGCCGTTTCACATGTGGACCCCGGACGTCTATGAAGGGTCGCCCACCGCCGTCACCGCGTTCTTCGCCACCGCACCCAAGGTCGCCGCCATGTCATTGACGGTCTGGGTTCTCATGGGGCCGTTCAGCGAGTTGGTCGGCGAGTGGCAGCAAATTGTCGTTTTCATCTCGATTGCGTCCATGTTGCTGGGCGCCTTCGCCGCGATCAATCAGACCAACATCAAGCGGCTCATGGCCTACAGCTCCATCGGCCACGTCGGCTACATGATGGTCGGCCTGGCGGCCGGCAACGAGGCAGGCATACAGGGCATCATCGTCTATCTCTCCATCTATCTCGTCATGAACGTCGGAACCTTCGCCTGCATCCTCTCCATGCGTCGCAGCGAGGGCATGGTCGAGGAGATCGAGGACCTGAAGGGGCTCAGCAAGACCAACCCCTGCATGGCGGCTGCGCTGCTGATCTTCATGTTCTCCATGGCCGGTATCCCGCCGTTCGCCGGCTTCTTCGGCAAGCTCTACGTCTTCCTGGCGGCGATTCAGGCCGAGCTCTATGGCCTTGCGATCATCGGGGTCCTCTCCTCGGTAGTTGCGGCCTTCTACTACATTCGCATCGTCAAGCTGATGTATTTCGACGAGCCGAGCGAGTCCTTCGAGCGGCCGCTGGGTCGGGAGATGACTGCGATTCTCGTCGCCACGGCCGTTTTCGTGGTCGGCTTCTTTGTGATTGTGAGCCCGATTGCCGACTCGGCGGGTATCGCCGCGGCCGCCATGATCGAACAATGAGCGAGGGCGGGGAGAGCGAGTCCCCTCAGCTGCCGCCCGCCTACCGTCTGGTGGCCCTGGAGGCCTGCGAGAGCACCAACAGCGAGGCCATGCGCCGGGCCGAGGAGGGTGTCGAGGACGGCACCTTGGTCTGGGCGCGCCGGCAGACCGCGGGGCGTGGCCGGCGCGGCCGCTCCTGGGCCAGCCTGCCGGGCAATCTCTTCTTTTCTCTCGTGCTGCGCCCCGATTGCCCGCCGCAAGAGGCGGCGCAACTCGGCTTCGTAGCGGCGGTTGCCCTGGGCGACGCGATCGGCAGCGTGGCGCCGCCGATGATCGAGGTGCACTTCAAGTGGCCGAACGACGTCTTGCTCAACGAGCGCAAGGGTGCCGGCATCCTGCTCGAATCGAAGATCGTCGAGGGCGTCATGGAGTGGCTGGTATTGGGCGTCGGGGTCAACGTCGAGTCCTATCCGCCGGACCTGGAGCCGCCGGCGACCAGCCTGCACTTCGAAGGCGCACCGGGCGACGTCACGGCGGTGCGACTGCTGGAGGCCTTCACCCGACATTTCATGTCCCGCGTGAACCGGTGGCTCGACGACGGCTTCGCGCCGATCCGGCAGTCTTGGCTGAACCACGCCTACGGCCTGGGCGAGGCTATCGGCGTCGAACTGGCGCGCGAACGCCTGGAGGGGCGCTTCAAGGACTTGGACGAGAACGGGACGCTCATTCTGGAGTTGCCGGACGGCAGCGTCCGCAACGTCGCCGCAGGCGACGTCTACCGGATCGGCTGAAGCCATGCTGCTCGCGATCGATTCCGGCAACACCAACGTGGTCTTCGCTGTCTACCGGGACGGGGAGCTGCGCGGCCGGTGGCGCGCTTCCAGCGACGCCAAGCGCACCGCTGACGAATACGCGGTCTGGCTTACCCAACTCATGGCCCTCGATGACCTCACCCCGGACCAGGTCGACGGCGCCATCCTGGCCAACGTGGTGCCCGCTGCGAGCCATGCCCTGGAGACCTTGTGCCGGCGCTATTTCGAGACCGAGCCCCTGATCGTCGGCGCGCCGGAGGTGGACCTGGGGATCGAGGTGCGCACCGCCAGCGCGGCCACGGTCGGCGCCGATCGCCTGGTGAACGCAGTGGCTGCCCACCGGGCCTTCGGTGGCCCGCTCATCGTCATCGACTTCGGCACCGCCACCACCTTCGACGTGGTCGGCGCCGACGGGGCCTACGAGGGCGGCGTCATCGCGCCGGCCGTGCAGCATTCCGTCGAGGCCCTTCACCGGGCCGCGGCGCTGCTGCCGCGAGTCCCTGTGGAGCGGCCGGAGAGCGTCATCGGCAAGGACACGGTTCCGGCCATGAAGTCGGGCATCTATTGGGGCTACGTCGGCCTCATCGAGGGCCTGGTGACGCGCATCAAGGCGGAGTACGGCGGCGCCATGCGGGTCGTGGCCACCGGCGGCCTGGCGTCGATCTATGCAGACGCCTGCGACGCCATCGATGAGGTCGATCCCGACCTGACCTTGCGCGGCCTGGCGCTCATTCACGAAATAAACCGCGGGACCGCCGCATGACCGGCCGCCGGAGCGACGATGTGGGCGACGATGTGGGCGTGCCCGGCACCGAGGACCTCTACTTCCTGCCGCTCGGCGGAACCGGCGAGATTGGCATGAACCTCAACCTCTATGGCCACGACGGTCAGTGGCTGATGGTGGATCTCGGCATCACCTTTTCCGACGCCGGGGCGCCCGGCTACGACATCCTCATGGCCGACCCGGATTTCATCGTCGGGCGCTGCGACCGGCTGGCGGGCCTGGTGCTGACCCACGCCCACGAGGACCACATCGGCGCGGTGCCCTACCTCTGGCCGCGGCTGCGCTGCCCGATCTATGCTACCCAGTTCACCGCCAAGCTGGTGCGCGGCAAGCTGGCCGAGTTCGGCTGGGAAGACGAGGCCGAGATCGTCGAGGTGCCGCTCTCCGGCAGCTTCGAGGTCGGGCCGTTCCGCATTCAGCTGATCACGCTCACCCATTCCATACCCGA
>CALJXB010000359.1 GCA_937974415.1 uncultured Kiloniellales bacterium | reverse complement strand
AATGCGGAGGCCGTCGCCCACCTGGAACGGGCGATCGACCTCGACTCTGACTACGGACTCGCCTACGCGGCCCTCAGTCTCGCCTATTACCGCAGCGCCGAATGGGCCTGGGCGCGGCAAGAGACCTTGGGCTTCATGGATTCCTGGGCCTTGGGGCAGCACTATCTCGAGCAAGCCCTGCACCACCCGACGTCCCTCGCCCATATCGCGGCGGCGATGGATTACGTCTGGCGGGGAGACGCCGACGGGGCCTTCAACGAGGCTCTGCATGCCATGGTGCTGGACCGCAACGACCCGGAGGCGCATCTCGCCCTGGCCTGGGCGATGATCACATCCGGACGCCCGGCCGACGGCATCGAATCCGTGGCGACCGCCCAGCGCCTGAACCCGGTCTATCCGGCCCACTACGACCTGACCCGCGCCATGGCTCACTTCGCGATGACCGACTTCGCGGGCGCGGCCCAGGTTTTGGCCGCCGCCGCCGAGCGCAGTCCCGGCGCCATAGAGCTGGCGCCGCCTTTGGCCGCCAGTTATGCCTACCTGGGACGCCGGGAAGAGGCGCGCGCCGCCCTCTCGGCTTGGAAGTCCGGGGCTAGCCAGTCGGAGCTCCGGGGATTCGCCGACATCTACCACTTCCCCATCCATTGGGCCGACGACCGGGACCGCGTGCGGGACCGCCTGTTCGACGGGCTGCGGATCGCGGCCCTGCCGCTGGACGAAGACGTTCCGAAACTGCTCGGCGACCTGAGCAACGACAGCTTTCTGGTGCGCATGAACGCGACCAAGAAACTCGGCTGGTTCCGGGACCAGGCCAAGGATGCGGTTCCGCAACTGATCCCCGCCTTGACGGACGAGCACGGCGGCGTGCGCAAAGAGACGGCCCTGACCTTGGGAAAGATCGGCCCTGCGGCGAAAGCCGCGATCCCGGCGCTCGAGGCAGCGCAGCAGGAGACCGGTCTCGAGCCCTTCGCCGAGAACGCGCTGAAGGAGATTCGCGGCGAGTGAAGCGCCGTCGCCAAGGCGGGGCGCCATTGCCTTGCCCGGCCACCGGCTATTTGTTAGGCAAAGCTGCGATGATCACCGAAGCTGTTTGAGGCCCCTTGAGTTCAGTCCCTGACCACCTGGAGGAGTCTCCGGCCGCACGGCGGGCCGGCGCGATCCTCCGCATCGATCTCGACGCGCTGGCCGAGAATTACCGCATCCTGGCCGGCCAAGCGGCGCCCGGCGTCGACTGCGCCGCCGTGGTCAAGGCGGACGCCTATGGCCTCGGCATGGATCGCGTCGCGCCGGTGCTCTTCACGGCCGGTTGCCGGCAGTTCTTCGTCGCCCATCTCGACGAAGGCATAAACTTGCGCGCCCTGCTGCCAGAGGCGGAGATCCACGTGCTGGGCGGGCTGATGCCGGGCCTCGAGCACGACTTTCTGGCCCACCGGCTGAGTCCGACCCTCAATTCCCTGGGCGAGGTCGAGACCTGGGCCGCAGAGGCCGGCCGACAGGGCCACCGGCTCTCCGCCGACCTGCACGTCGACACGGGCATGCGGCGCCTCGGCCTGCCGCCCGACGAGCTCGACCGGCTGGCCGGCGAGCCGGAGCGACTGGCCGGAATCGCGGTCTCGTTTCTGATCAGCCACCTGGCGTGCTCCGAGGTGCAGGACCATGGGTTGAACGCCCGGCAGCTGGCGGACTTCCGCCAGGCCCGCGACCGGCTGCCCCAAGCCCCGGCCTCCTTCGCCAACTCCTCCGGTGTCTTCCTGGGTCCGGACTATCACTTCGACCTGCTGCGCCCGGGGGTTGCGCTCTACGGCGCCAACCCGACGCCGGACCGGGACAACCCCATGCGCCCCGTGGTCCGCCTGCAAAGCCGCATCTGGCAGGTCCGCGACGCCCAACCCGGCGAGACCGTCGGCTACGGCGCCACCTTCGAAGTCGGCCGGCCGACGCGAATCGCCACGGTGGCGCTCGGCTATGGCGACGGCTACCCGCGCACCCTCAGCAACCAGGGCCAGGTCTTCGTTGCTGGCCAGGCGGCGCCGATAATCGGCCGCATCTCCATGGATTCCACCACCATCGACGTGAGCGGGCTGGCCGAGGACCAGGTCCGGCCCGGCACCTTGGTGGACGTGATCGGGCCCGGCAATCCCGTCGACGCTGTGGCAAGCGCGGCCGGCACGGTGGCCTACGAGCTGCTGACCCGCCTGGGCCGGCGCTACCACCGGGCTTACACGGGCGGCTGAGCCGGCCGGGCGAAGCCGTTCATGGCGCCATGGGCCTCCTCGGCCGCCCTCAGGCCCGAGAGATAGGCGCCGTGGGCCGTGGCGAAAAACTCCCGCGAGGTGGCTTCGCCGGCGAAGAACAGCCGGCCGTCGACTGCCTCGGCCAGCCGGGCGCGCTGGCCGGCCCGGCCCGGACGCGCGGCGGAATAGGCGCCCTTGACCCAGGGGTCGCCGCGCCAGGCCGTCACCAGGTGGCCCACCACATGCTTGGCGATGTCCGAGCCGAAGGCTTTCTTCAGGTTCTCCTTGGCGAGGTCCGCGGAGGCTTCGACGCCCGCCCGTTCCAGCCAATCGGCGAAACGGCCGCCGGTCATGGCATGGACGTAATCGTGGCCGAACGGCCGGATGAGAAACGACATGGGCTCGCCTTCGGAGGACAACAGCATCGTGCCGCGAGGATGGTCGTTGCCGAACACATTGCGATCGAACAGTAGGCAGATTCGGTTGTGACAGCCCAGCGGCAGGTCGGCGATGGCCCGCTGTTTCCAGTCCGGCAGGCCGGGCGTGAAACGGATATTGCCGCCGCCAAGGATCCCGGTCGAAACGGCGACGATGACCGCCTTGGCCGTAACGGTGCCCTTCGGCGTGGTCAGGCGGATCTGCTTGCCGCTGCTGTCGATCTCCGTGACCGCCGCGTTCAAGGCGACCGGCAAGCCCTCGGCCAAGCGGGCGATGAGATTGCCGTAGCCGTCCTTCAGCGGCCAGTCCTCTCCGGTGTCGCGGTAGTTACAGAGATCGACGGCGGAGACCTGGTCTGAATCGACCGACGTGTTAAGCGAGATCCAGTAGTCGAAAGCCCCCGTCCAGGGGCTGTCCCGCTCGACCACCTCGGCCACCGGCGCGTCCTGTCCCTTGGCCTGCATCTCCTCGAGCGCCGCGTGGCTGCGTTCGAAAAACGCTTCGCAGTCCTTGGCGTCGGTGCCGGCGGTCCAATCCGCTGCGAAGTGCAGGGTGCGATCGAAGGTGCCCTTGCGATAGGTGAAGCCGGCCTCATCGGCCATGGCGACGAAGGGGTTGAGGCTGGCCGAGTGCAGCCAGTGACAGCCCAGGTCGAAGGGAACGCCGGGCGCGACCTCCTCCGTATAGCCGCGGCCGCCGACCCGGTGGGAGGCCTCGAGCACGGCGAAAGACGCGCCCAGCTCCGTGAGCCTGCGCCCGGCGCCGAGGCCGGCGGCGCCGGCGCCGATCACGACGATGTCCGGTGAAGATGGTATCTCGGCCATGGCCTTTTCCGGTCCCGCTTCGAGTACATTTTCGGGATCGCCAGCGCCGGCGCAAGGTCCCCGTGGACCGGGCGCGGGGCTCTGCTAACCTGAGGCCCCGGATTCAAGCGAGGGGAATGATCCCATGGGCGACGCCATTTCGTTCCGCTGCCCGGACGGCAGCGACTGCGCGGGCTATTTGGCCGAGGCCCCGATAGCGACCAAGGGGATCGTCGTGCTGCAGGAGTGGTGGGGGCTCAACGATCAAATCCGCGGGGTCGCGGAGCGTTTCGCCGCGGCGGGCATCACGGCGCTCGCGCCGGACCTCTACGGCGGGCGGGTGACGGCGAAGCCCGACGAGGCCGAGCACCTCATGACCGGCCTCGACTGGCCCGGCGCCTGCAACATCGAGGTGCGCGGGGCCCTTCAACACCTCAAGGCCAAGCTGGCGAAAGTTGCGGTCACCGGCTTCTGCATGGGCGGTGCACTCACGGTCATCGCCGCCGCCAAGCTGGCGGAGTGCGACGCTGCCGTGTGCGTCTACGGGATACCGCCGGAAGACCAGGCCCGCCCGGCCGAAATGAAGGTGCCGTTCCAGGGCCACTTCGCGAACCACGACCACTGGTGCACGCCGGAGGCGGTGGACCGGCTGGAAGCGGCCCTTGGTCCGACCTCAATACCCTGGGAGATCCACCGGTATGACGCGGCGCACGGCTTCTGCAACGAGACGGACCCGGCCTACGATGCCACCGCCTGCGCAGAGTCCTGGGCCCGCACCTTGGATTTCCTGGCAAAACATCTGTGAGATCTCGGGCCTCGGGCGCTTTATTCACGTTGCGAAGTCATACCGGCCCCTGCCACAATAGTCCCACTTGTTAATGGGGTCTTGGTATTGGGGAGACGGGGGATGCGAATCTCCGAAATTATTCACGACCGGGTCGAGCGGTACCGCGACCGGACATTCTTGAAGGCCGCCATGGCGGCAAGCGCGCTCACTGCCTATGCGGACGGATCTGTGAGCGTGACGGAGCGGTTCAAGGTTGACGAGATTTTGGAACGCCTGGAACGGCTACACATCTACGACGCCCAGAAGGCGGTCGAGAAGTTCGAGGACTACGTGAGCGCCCTCGAAGACAACACGGAGCAGGCCGAGAAAGTCCTGCTCGGCAAGCTCGAAAGCATAGCGGGCGACCGGGAGGCGGCCGACCTGATCGCCCACATCGCGCTCGAGATCAGCTACGCCGACACCTACTTCAATCGGGCCGAGCGCATGCAGTTCGACGCCATCTGCGGCGCCCTGGGGCTGGAGTCCAAGGACTATACCGAGGGGCTGCACTAAACCCTCAGAGACATTACTGTAGGGCTCCATCAGATCCGTTAGGGGGAACGGGGCCATGGATGCCTTCGATTACGTCATCGTCGGAGCGGGCTCCGCCGGCTGCGTACTGGCCGACCGCCTGAGCGCGGACGGCACGGCACGGGTGCTGTTGATCGAGGCCGGCGGCAGCGACCGCAGCATCTTCATCCAGATGCCGACGGCGCTCTCCATCCCCATGAACATGAAGAAGTTCAACTGGTTCTTCGAATCGGAGCCGGAGCCCCATCTGGACAACCGGCGCATGCATTGCCCGCGCGGCAAGGTGCTCGGCGGCTCCTCCTCGATCAACGGCATGGTCTACGTGCGCGGCCACCCCTGCGACTTCGAGGAGTGGGAAGAGCAGGGCGCGCAGGGCTGGGGCTACCGCAACTGCCTGCCCTACTTCCGCCGGGCCGAGACCTGGAAGGCGGGCGGCGACGACTACCGCGGCGGCGACGGGCCGCTCGGCACCTGCAACGGCAACGAGATGCAGAACCCGCTCTACCGGGCCTTCGTCGAGGCGGGCCGGCAGGCGGGTTATCTGCCGACCGAGGACTACAACGGCTATCAGCAGGAAGGCTTTGGGGCCATGCACATGACCGTCAAGAACGGCGTGCGCTGGTCGACGGCCAACGCCTATCTGAAGCCGGCTCTGGGGCGGCCCAATCTGAAGGTCGTCTCGAACGCGCTCACCCGGCGGGTGGTGTTCGAAGGCAAGACGGCGGTCGGCGTCGACTACCAGGTCGATGGGCGAAGCGAGAGCGTACGGGCCGGGCGCGAGGTCATCCTGTCGGCCGGCTCCATCGGCTCGCCTCAGCTGCTGCAGCTCTCCGGAATCGGCCCCGGCCAGGTGCTGCAGGACGCCGGCGTGCCGGTGGTGCACGAGCTGCCCGGCGTCGGCGAGAACCTGCAGGACCACCTGGAGGTCTATTTCCAGTTCCGCTGCACCCAGCCTGTCACCCTCAACGGCCAGCTCGACCCCTTCCACAAGTTCCTGATCGGCAGCCGCTGGTTCTTCTTCAAGACCGGGCTGGGCGCCACCAACCACTTCGAATCCTGCGCCTT
>CALJXB010000358.1 GCA_937974415.1 uncultured Kiloniellales bacterium | reverse complement strand
ATCCAATCGCGGTCGCCGGAGGGGGCTAAGGGGCGACCTCTCTAGTACACACGGGAAAAGGTATCGCGGGCTTTTACAAGTACGGCGGAAAAGAATGGTGCCCAGGGGCGGAATCGAACCACCGACACCATGATTTTCAGTCATGTGCTCTACCAACTGAGCTACCTGGGCATGCACCGCATGGGTGGGCCGGTGCTAGGAGACCGCCAACCGCCGGGCCGCGCAGCGCTTATAGGCAAAGAGCCGGGGCCTGTCCAGCCTTCGCTGACCCGCTTGCCGGCACCGCTCGAGGCCGGATCTTAAGGCGGGAGGGCTAGGGCCAGCGTCTCCAGGGCGCCGGCGCGCAGCACCTGCAGGGCAATCCGGTCGCCGGGACGCTGCAGTTGGATCGCCGCCGTCGCGTCGCTCGCATTGCGCATCCTCCGCCCGGCAATGGCGGTCACCAGATCTCCTTCGGCGAGCCCCGCCGCCTCGCCCGCACCGCCCGGCGTGACGGCCACGACCCGAACGCCGACGTCCTGGCTTGCTTGCGCCGGATTCAGGTCCTCGACACGAAACCCGCTCCGCGGCCTCAGCACCTGGCCATGGGCAGCCAAGTCCTCGACCACCCGCATCAGCAGCGTCGACGAGACCGCGAAATTCACGCCGATATCGGCGTCCGCCTCCTTGGTGAAGATGGCCGAGAGCAGGCCCACCAGCATCCCCTCCCCGTCCACCAGCGCGCCACCCGAGGCCCCGGGGTTCACGCTGGCGTCGGTCTGGATGAAGTCCTCCACCGGGTTGAAGCCCACGCCGCTGCGCCGGGTCGCGGAAACCACGCCGCAGGTGACCGAAAGGTCGAGCCCAAAGGCGTTGCCCACGGCACAAACCGGCGCGCCCAACGCGGGCTCCGGCGCGATCTCGAGCGCCGGCAAATCGATCGGAATGCGCAACAGAGCGATATCGCTCGCCCGGTCGCCCGCCACCAGCTCGGCGACCACACGTCGACCGTCGGCGAGCCGCACGGTGATCTCTTCGGCCCGGTCGACCACGTGCAGCGCAGTGGCGAGCAGCCCGCCCGGCAGCACCGCGACCGCCGTCGCCTCCGGTGCGCTGCCGGGCGGAGTGCCGGGTGTGCCGCCAAGCTTCTCGCCCGGCCACAACGGCAGGACGCTCACCACCGAGTCCAGCACCCGCGCCTCGAAAGCGAAGCCGGGCGCGGCGGACAGGGCCAGGACGAGCGCGGCCAGGGCAAGCGGACCGAGAGGCCGCCTCGTCCGAGGCCGCGATCGTCCCTCAGTCTTCATGGCCGTCGGGTAGGATTGTCTCGCCCTCGAGCGTTTGCTCCGGCTCCTCGTCGGTCGGAATGCAATAGCGCCCCGAGATCCAGTGCCCAAGGTCGGCGTCGGCGCAGCGCGTCGAGCAGAACGGCCGGTGGGCCTTGACCGCGGGCCGCCCGCAGATCGGGCAGGGCCGCCGCGGCTTGGCTGCCAGGGTCACGACCTTCTCGCCAGCCTTGCGGGACTCCTTGCTCATGTACGCCACTCTAGCGACTTGGCGCCTTCGGAAGCTAGCCCCTGCCGGACCCAGGCGCATCAGGAACCACCTCAAAGCCGCGCCCGTCCGGAAACTCGGTGGAACGGATGACCAGTGTCCGACCCAGGCGGTTCTCCAGTTCGGCCCGCGCCAGCCTGGCTAGGCCATCGAGGGCCGCCAAAACCCTGGGATCGACTTTCAAGCTAAGAGCGGTACCGGGAGCCTCGCCGGCCACTTGGCGGACGGCTCGAAGACACTCGAACGCCAGCGTCGCCGCGGTCTTGTGCCGGCCGCTGCCGCCATCGCCGCAGGGCTCGGTGAGTATCTCGTGGAGCGCCGGCGCGCCGCGGCGACGCGTCATCACAACCAGACCCGAGGCCGCCATGGTTCCGACCCGAGCCGGCTCCCGGTCGCCCTTCAAGCCGGCACGCAGGGCCGCCACAACGCGCTGTCGCGCACCCTTGTCCGCAAGCTCCAGGAAATCGATGACGATCTGGCCGGAGAGCGCCCGCAGGCGCAGTTGCCGGGGAATCTCCTCCGCCGCTTCCAGATTCACGGCAAGCGCCAGGTCTCGAGGGTCCCCGGCTGCCTGCCGGCCGCTGTCCACGTCGATCGCGACCATACCATGGGTCGGCTCGACCCATAGGACTCCGCCCGACGGCAAGGCCACACGAGGCTCCAACAGAGCCTCGATTGCCGCCTCGACCGTCTCCCCCTCCCGCCCGGCGGTCAGGAACTCTCGCTTGAAGAGCGGTTCTTCGCCGTGATCCAGTTGCATCGACCTCGCGATATCTGGGCGTACGGCCATCGCTCTTTCCTTCAGCAGCTGGAAGGTCTTCGCGTGGTCGATCAGGATCTCTCGGGGCGTTGCTCCATTAGTCAGCATGCGCGGCAGCAGGTCGCTGCCGGCCATCAAGCGACAGGGCGGCTTGGCGTCGCGGACATGTTGCGCCAGATCCGGCGGCGGATCGATCAAGCGTGCGGTCAGGCGGGGGCCCTTTTCGGCCGTAGCATCGCGCAGCACCCGCACGGTGACGGCCGCGCCCTCGGTGAGGCGTTCTCCCGGCGCCTCGGCCAAGGGCA
This sequence comes from uncultured Kiloniellales bacterium, assembly GCA_937974415.1. Classification (GTDB taxonomy): domain Bacteria; phylum Pseudomonadota; class Alphaproteobacteria; order Kiloniellales; family JAKSDN01; genus CALJXB01. The sequence goes on along the minus strand of CALJXB010000358.1, from coordinate 6,889 downwards.
GGAATCCGGGGCTTTCGAGCCCCAGATCGACGAAGGCCGCGCCCAACCCGCGGTCCACGGCCGCCACCCTGCCGAGATGGATCTCGCCGAGCCGGCTCGGGTGATCGTCGCGCTGGATAAGTAGGTCGGCCAAGCGTCCGCCGTCGATCCAGGCGGCTCGCAGTTCGCCAGGCTGGGCGGAGACCAGCAGCTTCACCACCGGTAGCCCAGCCCGTGCAGCAGTGCCGCCGTTTCGGCAAGCGGCAGGCCGACCACATTGCTGTAGGAGCCGTTGATCGCCGGGACGAAAGCTGCCGCCCGTCCCTGGATCGCGTAGCCGCCCGCCTTGTCCTGCCATTCGCCGCTGTCGAGATAGGCCTCGATCTCGCTCTCAGCCAAGCGTTTGAACCGCACCGCCGTGGTGACCAGGCGGCGCGCGCGCGCGCCGTCCGGGCCAACCAGGACGACTGCACCCAGCACCCGGTGCCGGCGTCCCGATAGAAGCGCGAGAGAGCGCCGGGCCGCCGCCGCGTCGGCCGGCTTCGGCAGGATGCGCCGGCCCAGGGCGACCACCGTGTCGGCCGCCAGGACGAAGCTGCCTTCGTGCTGCGGGGCAATCTGATCTGCCTTGGCCTCGGCCAGGCGGCGGGCGTGTTCGGCCGGGCGTTCCTTGGCGCCCAGCCGCTCTTCCACATCGGCCGGCGCCACCACATCGGGCACGATGCCGATCTGGCGCAGCAGCTCGACCCGCCGCGGCGAGGCCGAGGCCAAAACCAGGGGCGCGTGGCGGGTGTCAGGCATTGGCCGCAAATGGGCTATCGAGTGAGGCCGACGAGTGGCGCGGACGGCCCACCGTCGCCGACCAAGCGATTACTTGTAGCGGAACGTGATGCGACCTTTGGTTAGGTCGTAGGGTGTCATTTCGACGTTGACGCGGTCACCCGCCAAGACTCGGATGCGGTGCTTGCGCATCTTTCCGGCGGTGTGGGCCAGGATCTCGTGATCATTGTCCAGCTTTACCCGGAACATGGCATTGGGCAAAAGCTCGACCACGGTGCCCTGAAACTCGATCAAGTCCTCCTTCGCCATTCAGTCTATTTTCCGCTCTCGGTTTCCAGTTTCGCCGCCCTCACCCGCCGCAGAAGCGGCACAGGCCGGGCGCAAGCGGGCGGATCATACATAAAAGGTTGGTACGAAACAAACCTTTGGAGCACCCGGCCCGCAAGGCGCCAAATTACGGTTTATCGATCGTTAAGGCGTGCCTCTTAGGATCGGCGCCATGAGCAACGATCGCGGCCTGATTTGCGCATATCTGCTGGATGGCCAAGGCGGCGGCACGGCGCTCGATTGGGCTGGCGTCGAGGCCTGGAGGCCGGACGAGGGTGTCCTGTGGATGCACCTCGACCGCAGCGATTTCGACGCCCGCCGGTGGCTTCGCGACACCAGCGGCATCGATAGCATCATCGTCGATTCCCTGCTCGCCAAAGGCTCGCGCCCGCGCACCACGGTAATCGGCCAGAGCCTGCTGGTATTCCTGCGCGGCATCAATCTGAACCCGGAGGAAGACCCGGTGCACATGGTCTCCATGCGCATGTATGCCGAGGAGAAGCGGGTCGTCACCATCCGACGCCAGCATCTTATGGCAGTCGACGATGTGAAAGACTCCCTGGAGGGGGGGAACGGGCCACTCGATGCCGGCGACCTTCTCATCGCCGTCGCAGGTGCGCTCACCGAGCGCATGAGGCCCAAGCTGACCGAGCTCAAGGAGGAGCTGGAGGCGTTGGAGGAGGACCTCGAAAACTCCGATTACGGGCCCGTCCGGCCGCGCCTCGCCGGCATTCAGCGCGAGACCATCGAGCTGCGCCGCTACCTGGCGCCCCAGCGCGAGGCCCTGTCCTACCTCTGCACCACCGAGATCCCTTGGCTTACGGGCCGCGAGCGCATGCGTCTCTTCGAAACCATCGATCAGATTAAGCGCTACGTGGAGAACCTGGACGCCGGGCGGGAGCACGCCCAAGTCCTGCACGAGCAGATCTCGGAAAACCTCAACCAGAAGATAAACCGCAACATGTACCTGCTGTCGATCATGGCGGCCGTCTTCCTGCCGCTCGACTTCGTGACCGGCCTGCTGGGCGTCAATTTGGGCGGCATTCCGGGCCAGGACAATCCCCTGGGGTTCCTTGAGCTGACCATCGGCCTCGCTTTTTTCGCGGTCTTCCTGCTGGCGATCTTCCACCGCCTACAGTGGTTGCGGCCACTTCAGCGCTCGAGCCCAGCCGCACAAGAGGACTCAGCGCCCTATTAAGGAGCATTTCCCCGGCCGCAGATGGCGAGGCACTCATCTGCGCCGTTGCCCGCCGCCCGTCGGAGGGGCATGCTGCGGTTTGCGGATTCATACAACGTCATTGGGCGGCGCCGGCCCGGCGCTGCCAGGGGGAAGCAGCCTATGAAACGGGTCACCATCTTCATCGACGGCAGCGCCAACGACCGGGACTCTCTGGCCTCGGCGCTGACCCTGTGCCGTTGCCTCGACGGCCGCCTCCGCGTCGTCCATCCGCGGCCGCCCGACGACGTGGTCGCCAGCCCGGACGGCCAGTCCGTCGTTCTGGTGAAGAACGAGGAGGAGAGAGCCGTGCGGCGCAGCGACGCGCGGGCCGCCTACGACGAGATCTGCGGCGGCCTCGCCTTCGCCGATTGGCAGGAAAGCGAGGAAACCGTGACCGAGGCCATCGTCAGCCATGGCCTCTACAGCGATGTGGTGATCCTGGAACGCCTGTCGGACGAGGCAGGCCCGGAAGCCTTGACCCTGAACACCGCCCTGTTCGACACCCCCGGGCCGGTCTTGGTGACACCGCCCAAGGCACCGGCGGTCATCGGCAAGTCGGTTGCCGTGATCTGGAGCCCGACACTGCAGTCGGCCCGCGCCGTGCGCTCGGCGCTGCCCATCCTGCGAACGGCCGAACGGGTCACCACCATCACCAACTCTGCGCGGCCCGAGGCGGATCCTTCGTCCCTGGTGGCGTACTTAGATGCCCACGGCATCACCACCGAGCTCGGCAGTTACAACGCTGCCGGCCAGACGGCCCGGGGCCGCGGCCGAGCGATCCTGGCCGCCGTGGCCGAGGCGGACGCCGACCTGCTGGTCATGGGCGCTTATGGCGAAAAACGGCTCACCGCGCTCCTCGGATTGGGCCGTGCCACCCGCAAAGTTGCCAGCGCCACAACGGTTCCCGCGTTGCTGCAGCATTAAAAGTCATCCATCTGGGGTTACGGTACGGGCGCGAGGTCGAGGGCGAAGCGCGCTTCGATCCGACGCCGCAGCTCGTCGCGCACTTGGCGGTAAGCGTCGAGGCGCGTCTCGCGGCTCCCCTCCACCCAGGTGGGATCGAGGATCGGCCAGAACTCCACCTCGCAGGCCATGGTGCGGGTGAGCTCCACCGCCTTGTGCTGGGCTTCCGGCGACAGCGAGACGATGAGGTCGTAGGAGGTGTCTTCCAGGTCGTCGAAGGACTTGGCGCGGTGGCGCGTCAGGTCGATGCCGAGCTCCTCCATCACCGAGATCGCGAAGGGATCGATCTCGCCGGCGCGCACGCCCGCGGAATCGACATAGATCCTGTGCCCCAGGAAGTGCTTCAGCAGGCCTTCGGCCATGGGCGAGCGGACGGAATTGAGCGTGCAGCTGAACAGGACGGCGCGGGGCAAGTCCTCCATCCGACCCTAACCCCGGATATGCAGGACGCAGAGCAGGGTGAAGAGGCGCCGCGCGGTGTCGAAGTCGAGCTCGATGCGGCCGTCGAGCCGTTCGCGCAGGATTTCCGAGCCCTCGTTGTGGAGGCCGCGCCGGCCCATGTCGATCGCTTCAATCTTGGAGGGGCTCGCCGTCTTGATGGCGTCGAAGTAAGTCTCGCAGACGGTGAAGTAGTCCTTCACGATGCGCCGGAAGGGCGCGAGCGGCAGCGCCACGATCTCGATCGGCTGGTCCGACTCGTCGCGCACGTCGAACAAAAGGCGGTTGTCCTGAACCGAGAGATGCAGGCAATAGGGTCCGCTAAGGTCGCCGACCAGGGCGAAATGATTTTCTTCCAGGAGATCGAACATGGCGACGGCACGCTCGTGCTCGACGTCGGCGCTGCGCCGCACCACGGTGCGCTCGTCGAGGCTTATGTTGACCAGCCGGTTGGTCTCGCTGTTGTCTTGCCCGCCGCTCATCTGGCTTCCGCGTGTTTAGGGTCTCGCGAATCCTCGGGAATTCGGCGGCATCCTTCAAGGGTCGGATTAACCGTCATCCTCTAGGCGGAGAGTCAGCGAGAGCGCATGGGCGTCCAGACCTTCGGCACGGGCCAGCGTGACCGCCGCGGGGCCGATCGCCGCCAAGGCCTCCGGCGTGCAGCCGATAAGGGAGCTGCGCTTCATGAAGTCGAGCACCGAGAGGCCGGAGGAAAAGCGGGCGCTGCGGGCCGTCGGCAGGACGTGGTTCGGGCCGGCGACATAGTCTCCGACGGCCTCGGGCGTATGGCGGCCGAGGAAGATGGCGCCGCTGTGGCGCACCCGATCGGCGAGCTCTTCGGGCGCCTCGGTCGCGATCTCCAAATGCTCGGGCGCAATCCGGTCAACGAGGGCCGGGGCCTCGTCCAGTTGCTCCACCAGGATAACCGCGCCGTGCACCTCCCAGGACCGAGCCGCGATTTCGCTGCGCGACAGAGCCTGCAGGTGGACCTCGATGGCGCGCTCGACCGCCGCGGCGAAGTCCCGGTCGTCGGTGATCAGGATGGCCTGGGCCGCGGTGTCGTGCTCGGCCTGGGACAGGAGGTCGGCGGCGATCCAGCGCGGGTCGTTGCGGCCGTCCGCCACCACCAGGATCTCCGAAGGCCCGGCGATCAGGTCGATGCCGACGGTGCCGAAGACCTGGCGCTTGGCCGCGGCCACATAGGCGTTGCCCGGCCCGACGATCTTGTCGACCGGAGGAATGCTTTCGGTACCGTAAGCAAGCGCGGCCACCGCCTGGGCGCCGCCGATCCGGTAGATCTCGTCGACCCCGGCGGTTGCCGCGGCGGCCAGCACCAGCGGGGCGATCTGCCCGTCGGGCGTCGGCACCACCATGACCAGGCGCTCGACTCCCGCCACCTTGGCGGGCAGCGCGTTCATCAGCACCGAGGAGGGATAGGCCGCCGTGCCGCCGGGGACATAGAGGCCGGCGCAGGCGAGCGCCGTCCAACGGTGACCCAGGCGCACCCCGGCGGCATCGCGGTAATCGAGGTCTTCAGGCACCTGGTGGCGGTGGTAATCGGTGATGCGCTCCGCCGCCTCGGCAAGGGCGGCAAGCTCCGCCTCGGCGCAGGCGGCTTTTGCCGTCCCGATCTCTTGCTCCGCGATCCGTAGCTCCTCAGGCAAGAGCGACAGGCGGTCGAAGCGCTCCGTGTACTCAAGCACGGCGGCATCGCCCCGTTCGCGCACCTCGGCCAGGATCACCGCAACCGTCTGGTCGACCGCCTCTTCGGTCTCGCGTTTGGCCGCCAGGAAGTTAGCGAAGCGCGCTTCGAAATCGGGCTGGGCAGTCTCCAGGCTATGGGGCATCGGCGGCCTCGCGAAAGCGGTCGATCCAGCCGGCCATGACCTCCGGCCGGGTCTTCAAGGCCGCCCGATTGACGATCAGCCGGGCACTGATCTGGGCAATTTGTTCGATCTCCACCAGATCGTTGGCGGCGAGCGTGGCGCCGGTCGAAACCAAATCGACGATGCGGCGGCAAAGCCCTAGGCCCGGCGCTAATTCCATCGCGCCGTTGAGGGTGATGCATTCGGCCTGGACGCCGCGCCGGGCGAAGTGCTGCCGGGTGATGCGGGGGTACTTGGTGGCAATACGGATGTGGCTCCAGCGCGCCGGATCGTCGCGCTCGCCGATCTCCCGGGTTTCGGCCACCGACAGGCGGCATCGGCCGATCTTCAGGTCGACCGGGGCATAGAGCTCCGGATAGTCGAACTCCATGATGACGTCATTCCCGGCGACGCCGAGCTGGGCCGCGCCGAAGGCGACGAAGGTGGCCACGTCGAAGCTGCGCACCCGCACGATGTCCAGAGCCGGTCGGTTGGTCGCAAAGCGCAGCTGGCGGGCGTCTTCGGCCGCAAAAGCGGCCTCGGGCTCGATGCCGGCGCGCGCCAAGAGCGGCACCAATTCGCCCAGGATACGGCCCTTGGGCAAGGCCAGGGTAAGTCTGTCGTCGGTGGCCACGGTCCCCCCTCGCGCGGCCTAGCTGCCCGATCCGGGCCCGGCTGGGTCCGCGGAGCTGACCTCTTGTTCCTCGGTCTCGTGCAGCGGTTGCCAGGGGGTTGCCCAGGGCTCGCCAAGGTCCTCCAGAAAGCAGGCGATCGAGCCGACCTCGAGCCGCACGAGGGCATCGCCGGAAAACACCAGGGTGAGCGCCCCGGGGCGCGCCTCGACGGTCAGCAGGCTCAAGACCTGATCCTTGTCCCTCAGGTCCAGCTTCTGGGTCCTCACCCGCCGTACATTCTCGATGCAGAGGCCGGCGTTCACCCGCTCATAGAGGGTCCGCGGGCCTGCGTCCTCGAATCGTGCGTCCTCCTGCTCACCCGCGTCGGCATCGGGTCCGCGCGCTTCGCCGTCCGACGGCTCGTCGCCGACCGGACCCGGCTTCACCTCGGGGTCCTCCCAGCGAAACCGGCTGATGACCATGACGAAGCGCTTGTCGCGCGCCAGATACGTCATCTCGGCGGGGCGCACGACGGCATCCTGCAACATGGCGGCAAGAACCGCCATGTCGTCGAGGTCGCGGGCGCGCAGCTTGAGGGGGCGAGGATCGACCATGCGGGCCTTATTATCACACTGGAGGGGCTAAGCCGAGATCCGCTCGATATCGGCGCCACAGGCCGACAGCTTCTCCTCGATCAGTTCGTA
>CALJXB010000357.1 GCA_937974415.1 uncultured Kiloniellales bacterium | reverse complement strand
ACCAAGACCCTGCGCGGGCCGCGGGGCGGGCTTATCCTTTCCCGCTCCGAGGACTTCGCCAAGGCGCTGCAGTCGGCCATCTTCCCCGGCGTGCAGGGCAGCCTCCACTCCAACGTTCTGGCGGCCAAGGCGGTGTGCCTCGGCGAGGCCCTGCGGCCCGAGTTCAAGGCCTACGGCCGGCAGGTGGTCGCCAACGCCCGGCGGCTCGCCGCAACACTGGAGGCGCGCGGGATCGAGATCGTCGGTGGCGGGACGGATTCCCACATGGTGCTGCTGGACCTGGCGTCCAAGGGCCTGAAAGGGCAGGACGCGGAGAACGCCCTGGCAGCCGCCAACATCACCTCCAACAAGAACCCCGTGCCCTTCGATGCGCCGCGGCCGTCGGACTGGGTGGGCTTGCGCCTCGGCGTCGCCGCCGCGACCACCCGCGGACTGGACAACGCCGACATGACAACCCTCGCCACCTGCATCGCCGACCTGATCGAGGCCGCGGCGGAGGCCAGGTTGGATGCGTCGGTTCCAGGGGCCGCAGAGGCGGTTGCGGATTTGTGCGAGCGCAATCCAATCTATTGACGCGGAACCGGCAGCCGGGCCCAATTTTCCCTTCTCTCCGGGCGGGCCGGCTGGCCTCCGGCGGTCTTGCGCCGCGGCCTGTGCCGCCCAAGGCCTCACTTTGTCGTCAGTCGCAAGAGGCGCCGGAAAATTGTGCTAAGATTATCCATCATCGAGTAAAATGGATGCATCGCCCTGCCGGGTCCGGGCACAGCATCGATAGCGCGGTTTGAACGACATGCAAGAAAAAGAGCCATTACTCCAGCCGCACGTAGTTCTGATCGCTGCTTGCCTCATCATCCTCTTCACCTTGTTCATGTGGTAACCGCACGCCGGCAGATGCCGAACGCGCCGACCCCGTTCACGTGATGTAGGATCTCGCCGCCGCACTCTCGCCAAGACGGGTCCTGCCATCGGGTCTTCACCAAGCCCCATGGCTGGCGGAGGGAGCTTGCCCGGGCGAGTCTCCCGAAATGCGAGATCCGCCGGGACGAACACGGATTTTCTTTGCACCGTCCTCCGCCGGCGCTCGAGCGCGCAGGCGCAAGCCGTCAACCTCCAGCCTCCGGATACCTCGCCAAGCATTAACTATAAAAAGTAATAATAACTAATATAGTTAATGAAAATCCTCTTTACTTTATACATCGTTTACTGTTATTGTAAGATCTCTGGTATCTTGATACATTTTATTTATAGCAGAGTCTTGGCTTTTAGTTGGAAAGTGCGGATTTCCGAGCCATTACGCGGACTTACCGAGCCGCGGGCTCAGAACGCCTACAAGGTATTAACTCGCTGTCGCCGCGGGAGATAAGCGCAAATGGCTAATTTAGTTGACATCTCGGACATGAAGCATCGTGTCGCAGCGACCGAGGCAATGTTGAGCGCCGCGGCGCAGGACGGGCGGGAGCGCGACGCGCGCTTGTTGGATTTCCTCGAGCGGGTCGAGAACAACCTGGTGCAGAAGCAAGAGCAGATCGACCACCTGGAAAAGGAGCAAACCCGGTCTCAGGAGGAGAATCAGCTTCTGAAGAGCTTGCTGCACGACATGCTGACCATGGCCGAGTCCACGCTTGAGCGCGGGTCTCGAGTGGAGGCCGGCGATCTGGAGCAGCTGATCGACAGGCTGGGCACGATCGCCTCCACGGCGAAGCAAGACGCCGAAGAGAGTGCCGGCAGCGCAAGCGCGAAAGACGCCGACGTCCCGCCTGAAAATGGCGCGAAGGACGCCGACGCGGCGCCCGCGAACGGTGCGAAGGACGCCAATGCAGCGCCTTCAGATGGCGGAAAAGACGCCGATGCTCCGTCCGCGGAAAATGGGAAAGACACCGATGCGCCGCCCGCGCGCAAACGCGGAGTGAGCAAGGTTCTCTCCCTTTTCGGGTCGCCCAACTCCTAAGAATTGAGACAAACACCCACTCGCCCAGAAGCCACAGCGGGCGCGCGAGCGCGCTACGGTTCGGGCCTGGACTGCCTTATCCTCAGTCGGCGGAGGGTCAGCCGAGCTCCTTTGCCGTTATGGCCGCAGGCAAAGGAGGCGACAGACCCTGCCGTTCGGGTCGCCGGCCAGCCGGCATGGCCGGCTCGGGCTATGAGTGGGCCTCGGCGGGGGCAGTGAGTTGACCGCGGCTTTCTCGCTGCACGTCCTGCGCGGACTCGAGGACCCGCTGCCATAAGGAGCGGACCCCGACTGCTCCCTCATCGAGGGTCGGCATCATCCGCGTCGCCGCCTCGATCGCGGCATTTGCGCCGTGCTCGCGGATGACTTCCTGGATGACACGGTCGACCTCGGCATTGGAGGCAGTTTCAAGAGCGGCGGCGCCGTCGCAGGCTGCGCCGTCACCATCAACGGTACGGGTGAACATGGCGAACATCTCCCATCGTTGTCGTGCATCGTCGTCGTGGCGTCGCATTCAATTCTGCTCAAATTTATCTAATGCCGCGCAAACAATTTAGGTGATTATTCAATTAAAAATCACTAAAAGTAGAGAAAAATTCAAATCAATATTTACATACTCCTTCTAAATTATGACAATTCATCGGATTTCTATTTCATGATCTCCACACACTCCCTTGTTTTTAAATGCTTGCGGGTCTGGCGCTTGCGATGGCCCTCGCCCCAGCTGCAAGCTGCGGTCCGGGCGTTGCCCGCGCTTCTCTCGACGCCGCTCTGTCACCGGGCGCGTGCAATTACGGCCGCTTTGCGCGGCAATAAGGGATGCGGCGAATTGACAGACACCCGGGATGTAGCCAGCAACTCTCGCGAGCTCGTATTTAGCATTAACTATACGTGGTAATAATTAATCTCTTTACCTAGTACTATAATTTTCTATACTGATAGATATACGTAGCGCTGTTTTGTGACAGTCACTTTTTTCGCTGTACTTATTTTGATTTGCAGAAAATACAATTGTTCCTGATGACTAAAAAGATTAATCCTGCGCCCTGCCCAGAACACTGGCAGTATTCAATCTCGGCTAAATCGCGAGAAGAAAGTCTCCATGGCTGCGGTATTTGAAACAGTACTTGACCCTGCGGAGATAAAGCAGCGGGTCGCCGCGAGCCGGTCGAAGCTGAGCGCCGTGGCGCAGGACGAACGCGAGCGTAACGCCCACCTGTTGCGGGTCCTCGAGGGGGTCGAGAAAACCCTGGTGCAAAATCAGCGGCACATCAGCGGCCTCGAGGAAAATCACGACCGGGCAGTCGAGGAGTTCCGCCGGCTGAGAGACTTGCTGCACGACAGACAGACGCGGCCGCCGCGTCTGCTCCGGCGCTGTTTCTGCCCGAAGTCCCATGCCGCTCGGGCCGAGCTGATCGCCCGGCTGGATGACCTCATCTCCGCCATGGCCGAGGGCGGCGAGGAGCCGGACGGAGACGCCACGAATGAGCGCGCGCCGGCGCCCACCCACAAGCGCCGCAGCCTGGTCCTCACAGTCTTCACGCTCGCGCTATCGCTTCCCGCCAAGGCGCTCGCAGCGATTTTCGACTCCCTAGGTTCGCTCATCGCCGAGACTCTCATCGCCCGCAAGGCGAACAGTGGCATGCCGCTCCACTTGGTCAGACGGAAAAAAGCGAGGCGATGGGCGGGAGGCGCCGATGTCCGCGTTGTTTGATGCCGAGGAATTGAAACGGCGCGTCGCCGCGAGCGAGTCGCAGCTGCGCTCTTCGGCTGAGGGCGACCGCGAGCGCAGTACGCAACTCCTGGAGCTCCTCGAGGCGGTCGAGACAAGCCTGGTGCACAATCAAGAGCGCATCTACCGCCTCGAAGAAAAGCAGGGGCGCGCCCTCGAAGCGTTTCAACGGCTCAGGAACCCGCTGCAAGACTCGCTGGTTGGCCCGCCGCGCCCGCTGTCGCGATGGGTCTCCCCGAAGTCTCATGAGGCGCGGGCACAGCTCGTCGACCGCTTAGATGCGCTCGACGCCATGATGAAGGGTGGCGGCGATGGTGACGGCGACGAAAACTCCGATGCAAATGGCGCAGGAGACCTCCACCCCGTTGTCGCGCACAGTCCGCGGGGCAGAAGGCTCGCCGTTTACGGTCTGACGGGATCCCTGCTTGTCGTGGCCGCCGTCGCTTACGGGTGGCGTGGCGATGATCTGCGCACCCTAAGCCCGGGCGTCCCGTTGGTCGGTCAATCGGAGCCCGGCTCGACAGACGCCCCGGCCGCGATGCCAGGGGAGACCAACCAGGCCCGCGAGCCTGAAGCGGCGACGGCGGAAGTCGCGGTCGCCGAAGACACCGGGTCTCTTCAGGACAGACCGAAAGTCGGCGGCATGGCCTCAGAGCCAGCGCCCGACCAGGAACCGGAGCAGGCCCAATCGGTCGAGCAAAGCCTCGCCTCGTCCCAGACCCCATCCGACAATCCGGCCGCGGCCCCGCAAGCGCCGGAGTCGGAAGGCGCCCCGGACCCGGCCACGCAAGCGCCTGCATCGACCCTCGAAGCCATCCTCGCCTCCTCCAAGCCCAATGCGAAGACGAACGAGCCGCACCAAACGGTAGCGCCCCCGACCGAACCCTTGACTAAACCCTCGACTAAACCCAGTGAGGCGCCGCAGAACGCCTTGCCGGCGCCGTCGAGCGTCGAAGCAGCAACTCCCGTTCAAGCGACAAAGGCGGCACCGCCGCCAGGCGGCACTTGGCAGGAGGTGTCGAGATTGCTGGGGCAGGCAGAAGACCAGACGGCGCGATTGGCGCTCACGACCCCGAGCGGCGACAATGCTCTGGAGACCTACCAACAGGTCTTGACGATCCAACCGGACAACCAGGTCGCCCAGGCCGGGATCGAGCAGATCGGAGTCCTATTGGTCGAGCAGTCCAAGCTCGCCGCCGCGAAAGGCAATTTTTCCAGGGCCGGCCACTATGCCGCAAAAGCCAAGGAGCTCATCCCCGAGCATCCCTCGGTCCAGGCCATGGCCGTCCCTGCGGAAGCGCCCCCGCCGACCGGCACGGAACGGACACCCCCCGCCACCGCCCTGTCTCACGACCCGGCACTCCAGCCAAACGCGGTGGCAGCGGCAGATTCCGGCGGACCGGCCGCCGACTCGGATCTCGCGCTCGACCAAAACGGGGGTCTCAAACAGGACCTCGACTCGGAGATCCTCGATATGCAGGCCTTGGTCGTGCCGGTCTACCCCGGCCAGCCGCCTTTCTTTCGGTCAAACTCCCTGAACGTCGAGTTCCGGTCGCACGACCGTACCGCAGACGGTGGGCGCGCGACTGGTTTTGCCGGCGGAGGCGATCACGACAGTGGCGGCGTCGGCGGCGGCGGCGGCGGCGCCTCGGGTGGTGGTTCGGGTGGCGGCTCGAGCGGTGGTGGCTCCGGCGGTTCCGGCGGTGGCTCGGGCGGTTCCGGCGGGAACGGGAACGGCGGCGGGAACGGCAACGGCGGCGGGACCGGCAACGGCGGCGGGAACGGAAACGGCAACGGTGGCGGCAACGGTGGCGGGAACGGGAACGGCGGCGGGAACGGGAACGGCAACGGCGGCGGCAACTGACCGCACCGATACCTTCGCACGAGCGGTTTAAGGCCGTCGCAAGAATCTGGTCAGACGATTAGGGCAATTCGACCGCCTCGGTTTCCAAGCACGCCAACGACATTCAACGAGGCGGGCGGTTCGCTGCAATCCCTGGTGCTGCAGGACTACTTGGACGGGCCGGGGCGTAGCCCCACCTCCCCTATTTCGTCGATCCTTACTTCGCCCGATTGCGGCAGCGCGCACATGATAGGGCGAGGCCGCACAGTGTTCAGCCAGCAAAAATGCGACACCTCGACGTGGCGATTGTTCTCCCTCTTGCCGCGACGATCCTGCTAAGGTGCGGGAGCTTACGCCGTTTAGGTTTGGGGGGAGACAATCCAATGAAACCGCTATCCAGGTTCGGATTCTGCATCGCGTTGATTGCCGCGGTGGCGTCGTGTCAGTCGTTTGAGGGCGCCTTTTCGGTGGACAGAGATATGGAGGCGGCCAAGATGGCCGGCCCGCCGTCGGGGGCCTTCAACGCGGCGCTGCAGGAGCAATACGTGACCGTCGCGCAACGGGAATACGACGAGTCCGACTGGGAGCACGCTGGTCTCTTTGCGCGCAAGGCCACGGCGGCCGGCAACGGCGAACAGGTCGAGCCCGAAGACCCCGGAAACTGGAAGCTGAGCGAGCAGGACGCCGGCGAGCTCTCTGCCGCGCGCGGGCAACTGCTTTTGGCTCTCGACGACAACGGGCGCACGACGGCACCGGGCGATGCCGCCGAGGCGCAGGCCAATTTCGATTGCTGGGTGCAAGAGCAGGAACTGCTCAACGAGGGCTTCCAAGAGGACGATATCGCGTACTGCCGGGACCGCTTCGAGGCGGCCCTAGCCCGGGTTCAGGAGGCAATCGCACCCGAGCCGGAACCCGAAGCCGTGGCGATCATAGCGCCGGCGCCGGAACCGGTGGCCCGCGACTATCTGGTCTATTTCGACTTCGACAAGCACAACGTCCGCGCCGACGCGGCGAGCATCCTGGACCGCGTCGGCGAGGCCATCGACGAGACCGGCGCCACCAGCGTCAGCCTGGTCGGTCACACGGATACCATGGGCTCGCCCGAATACAATCAGATCCTGTCGGTCGAGCGGGCCGATTCGGTGCGCGACTACCTGAAGAGCAAGGGTGTCGACGCCGAGATTACGGCCAGCGGCGTTGGCGAAAGCGATCCGCGCGTGCCGACCCCGGATCAGGTCGCGGAGCAGGAAAACCGCAACGTTCAGATCCGCATCGACTAGGTCGCATGCCGGCCGGGCCTAGGGCGGCGCCTCCTCAAGGGGGCGCCGCTTCGCTTGGCGGAGACGCTTCGCGAACACACCCGCACCCGATCGGGCCGCGACCGTCGCGCCGAGGGCCAGATGGCTCGCCTCAGGTTCTCGAGTCGGACGGGGCCGCGCCCCAAACCGCCGCGCCGGTCCCCCGGTCCTCGATCCACAGGTAGGTGCGGCACGGCATTTCCTGCTTTCGCACAAAGGCCGTGACGGCCACCCAAAGCGAGCAGCCGTCCTTGCGATAGCGAATGTCGTAGTCGCGGCCGGGCTCCAGGACCACCTCTGCGGTCACCGACGTGAGGGCGCAGGAATTGGCGTCCGTACAGGGCTGGTAGTCGATCACCAGGCTGTGGCCCCCGGGCGCCACGATGGCATCGGGCCTACCGGCGACGAGGTTGGGCGGGACCGCCTCGCCATCGACCGACCGCAGGTTCGGGAAGCCGCCGCCCGAGACAGTCGCGAGCGTTTCGGCCGCGCGCGGTGCGCTGTCGGAAATGTGAACCGGCTGGCTGCATGCCGGCACGACGGCCAGGGCGATCAAAGCTAGCCAGAAACGGGGCTTCAAAGCCATGTCGCCGCCCGTGCCCCTTCTGCGCCCCAAATCAGGAAAGACTATCAAGACTGGGAGGCGCTATAGGGCGTGCGGCACGCGAACTGGGCCTCCAGGGGCAGGCCTGTCAGGAAGCCGAGAAGCCCCTCACCCGACGACGTGCTCTCATAGACCGCAACCCGGTCGTGGGAGGCGCACTGCTCGTCGGCCATGGGGCGGAGCGAAACCGGTGAGTCGGCGTAGTTGTTGAATCGGATCGACACGTGGTCCTGGTCCGCCGACTCGATGGCGGTGCCGCAGGCGCTCAGCGACGCCACGCACAGAACGGCAACCAATGTCTTCATGTTCAGCCTCCCCGACGACGATGGCTTGCTGGGAATTTCCCGGCTCGATTTCCCAAGACTCCGAGCCATGATAGCCCAGCCTGCTGGAAAGACACCACAGGGATGATCTCAAGCCGAAACAGCTACGTCCCGCCGAGACCGACCTCGCGCAGGAGGCCACGGCGGTCTCGCCTGTTAGCCGCGGCGATCCTCGCGAATCATGCCGGCGGCCTTTTCGGCGATCATCATGGTGGGCGCGTTGGTGTTGCCCGAGGTGATGGTCGGCATGATGGAGGCGTCGACCACCCGCAGGCCTTCGATGCCATGGACCCGCAGGCGCTCGTCGACCACCGCCCTGTCGTCCCGGCCCATCTTGGCCGTCCCGACCGGGTGGAAGATGGTGGTGCCGATGTCGCCGGCCGCC
>CALJXB010000356.1 GCA_937974415.1 uncultured Kiloniellales bacterium | reverse complement strand
GGGCGAGTGGTACTCCGCCCGGCCGCCAGCGACAAGGGAGCAGCAAGTGCCAGCACGGGGCGGCAATTATGGTTAACGCAGGTTAAGCGCCGGCCCGCCTCCGTTCAGCGAAAATCAATGCCTGGTGCGGCACACTTGGCGGCGCGCACGCGAATCGGAGACGCCATGAGCGACCTCACGCAGATGCTCGACGATTTCCGGCTGACCACGGCGGAGATCCTCTATCGCCTGCCCGATCACCCGGATCTGCTGCAGAGCTACATCTGGCAGAGCCTCGACCGCATCCCGGATTTGCCGCGGCTCACCCGCTTTCTCGACTTCTGGGAGCGCGAGCTCGACGGCCCGCTGCATTCGGTGCGCGTCGCCTATGTCGGGATCGTCGAGCCCGCCGACTGGCGCCAGGTCGACGCGCTTTTCACCCTGCACTGAGCCGCGCGCCGCTGGTACGGGCGCGAGAGGCCGGCTTACGCCCCGGCCTGCTCGAGGCTGCGCAGCTTCGGCATGAGGGCCCGGAAGGGGATCAACAGGCCGAGGGCCATGGCGAGCTTGACGCCGTAGTCGCCGATCGCCCAGGTCACCCAGGGCAGGCCGGTGCCGGCAAAGGCCAGGCTGAAGAACAGCGCCGTATCGAGTGCCGAGCCCAGGGTCGAGGAGACGAAGGGCGCGCGCCACCAGGCGCTGCGCCGCAGGCGATCGAAGATTTGCACGTCGAGCAGTTGGGCGACCAGGAAGGCGCCGCCGGAGGCGAGGCCGATCCGCCAGCCGGCGACATAGATCGACAGCACGACCCCCAGCACGAAACCCACGTAGACGACCCTTCGCGCGACCGCCGGGCCAAGCGTGCGGTTGGTCAGGTCGTTGACCAGGAAGGCCACGGGGTAGGTGAAGGCTCCCCAGGTGAGCCAATCGTTGATCGGGTATTGCACCGCGATGTTGGAGCCGGTGACGACCAGGATCATGGCGATGACGCCGATCCAGAAGCCGCGATACCCGAACGATTCCGCCCAGCCGCCCATCATACCCTCACGCAAAGCTCTCTAACTGCGCCACTCAGCCGGCTTCGATATAGATCTCGCTGCCGATTGTCAGCCCCAGAGTTTCGTCGGCCCGGCCGCAGTTGACCGCGATCTCCGCCAGGCCGTTGGCGTTCTCGTACCAGAAGGCCGTGCCCGGCGCCACATCGCTGAAGGTCCGCGCCGACGCAATCTGCCGCTCGCCCGCGCGCAGGACGTTGTCCCCCGCCAGCACCTGAGCCCGGAGGCCGGTCATGGCGTTGCCGTAGCCGTCGATGTAGACGATCTCCGCAAGATCGTCCGGCCAGTCGACCGTTGGAACCGCTCTCGGCTGGCTGGGACGAAGGGAGCCCCGGGCGAGTTCGGCGGCGACCGGGGCGAAGAGGTCGCGGCCATGGAACGAGGCGGAAAGGCGCTCCGGCCGCCAGGTGATCTCCCAGGCCTGGGCCGAGTCAGCCCGCCGCGCCACGATCGCCAGCAGGCCGTTGTCGGGGCCCACGAACCAGCGGCCATCGGCTTCGACCACGAGCGGTAGCCGCGGCCCGCCGACGCCGGGATCGACGATGCAGACGAAAACGTCCCCCTTGGCGAAACCGTCGGCATAGGCGGCAAGCAGATAGGCCGAAGCCTTGGCGTCGAAGGCGGGCGCGTCGTTGAACAGCTCGATGACCGGAACTTCCGGCGCGAGCCGCGTGAGGACGGCGTGCATCTGACCGAGATAGGGCCCCGGCCCGCCGAAATCGGTGAACAGCACGATCATGCGCATAAATATGGCTGCGCGCGACAAGGCCTGTCGACCGCCATGCGCGCCCGCGCGGTGTCACATTTTCATGAGCGCCGGCCTGCCAGGGGTGCCTCCGCAGGTGCCTCGCCCAAATTCTCGCTGCTGAGCGCCCATTCGAGCCTCGCCTTAACTCTGCCGCAATTCCTCATTAAGTCCGGATCTTAGGAGCGTTACCTAGACTCGAAGCTGAGCGACAGTGGTTAGCCTTGTGGAAAACTGCGGCGGGGTGGGCCGAAAAACCTCTCGACCGGTTAGGTCACACTGTATATCGTGCCGTCTGGTTGAGTATCCACGAGATATAGCCAATACCGCCTCATGTTGTAGACGATTAGGTGACGAGCACATGACTTGGACAGACGAACGCATTTCCGACCTAGTCCGCTTGTGGGACTCCGGCCATAGCGCGTCCCACATTGGCAAGGTCCTCGGCGTTTCCAAGAACGCGGTGATCGGCAAGGCCCATCGCCTGAAGCTGCCGCCGCGGCCCTCCCCAATCCGCCGCTCGCCCGGCCCGCGCATTCCCAAGCCGGCGCCCATGGCCAAGCGAACGCCAAAGCCGCCGCCCAGACCGGTCTTCCGCGCCACGCGGCCGCGCCACGGCGCGCCGGCCTGCCTCTGGCCGATCGGCGATCCGGGCGACGAGGACTTCCACTTCTGCGGTGCCGGCACCGTGCCCGGCAAGCCCTATTGCGACGAGCACTGCGCCAGGGCCTACGTGACCCGGGTCCGGGGCGACACCCAGGCCGCCTGAGGCCGGTCAAGCCAGCCCGTCCGCCGCCGCCTCACCTTCGAATTCGATCGCCGCGCCGCCACGCGGGCTTATCGGTTTGCCCGATCCAGACCGCGGACTTTGGGCTTTTGATCTCAATCAATGACGGGACTCCGTGGGCTCCGCAGAAATGCGGCAATCCAGACAATCACTCATGGTGAGGACAGGCTCATGGTGGAAAAGGCCCATACGGCCGGCTTGTGGCCGCAGCTGTACGAACCCCTGCGCGGCCTCGG